>NZ_JAPDKO010000019.1:0-28435 GCF_030398685.1 Apilactobacillus sp. EABW-1NA | reverse complement strand
ACTTTCTGGATTGTTGTTTAATCAATTTATCTAATTTTGAGAAGAAAGTTCCAATTTTTTGTTGTTCGTCTTCCTTTGGAACCTTTATTGTCATTAATTTAATGTCAGATGAATTTATAGAATCAAAGGTTGAACCTGAACTAAATCTTTTCCATAATCCTTTATCTTTTATGTTAACTAATGAATAATAATCAAATTTATTTCCTGACAATGAGGCAACTCCACGTCCAATTACTACATTATCAAACTGATTGAAAGCTAATTCACCAACAGGAGCTCTTACAGTCATGATTATTTCATCCTTTTTAGATGTTCTTGTTATTTCTTTTGTATAAACTCTCGGCTTTATTTTTCCATTTAATATATCGGCATTTCCTTGAACAAGAATACTATTTTTATTATCATCAGTATAATTTTCAGAATGAGGAGATTGTCCCATCTTAACACACAATTTATCTCCTAATTTTTCCTCCTTCCACTCCCCACTAAAACCACTAAATCTTAATCGAGGTACTGTTTCACCCTCTTGTGGAAACATCTTCTGTAAGTATCCACGCTTTAGTTTCTTTAATTGATCTACCTTTTGGGTTTGAAGTTCAATTAGTTTGTCTTGTTTTATAAAGAATTCACCTATTTTTTGTTGTTCTAAACTATCAGTACTGATTCTTATTCGTTTGCTATTTAATTCAGGCTTAGTAATTCCTTTGATGGAAGTACCCTGAAGACTATTCTTTAATACGTTCATTAGATTATATATTAAATATAAAGCATACATAGTTTTAGTTTTAAATCCAGAAATTGATAAAAAATCTTGACTTGTAGAATAATCAAAATCAATCAAAGCTAATTTCCCAACTCCTACTCTAGTAACGATTGCAATAGAACCACCTGGAATAACCTTTACACTTGATTTAACAATAGCCTTCTCAGATATTTTTTTGTTAACATTTTCTTTTGTTAACTTTCCTTCAACTAAGTCTGAACTTTGAAACCATGGTATAGTTCCATCATTCCAGAAATCTTGATTTTTTTTACTTGGAGTTCCTCCTCCATAACTTTTAGTATATATTTCTGAAAACTTTATTTCTTTCCATTCGTCACTAAATCCACTAAACCTTAAATCAGGTAATTTTTTATATGCCATAATAAACAGACTCTTTTCTAAATATGTATTAACTAGTAGATATTTTAACATATTAGCAATTATAAAATTTGACAAAATAAAAAAGAGCAGATAAAATTTGCTCTTTTTTATACCGTCCCCACAACGATTATTGTTCTAATAAATACTTATTAACTTCTTGTTTATTAAAGAAATATGCATCCACGTCAGTAATAAAGTGAACTGGTAAACCATCTTTTAGCATCTTATCAAGCGTTGGATAACTAACACCTAACCATTTTGCAAATCTACGCTTACCTTTTATCCATGGATTATCATTAATTTGTTCAATGTGATCAAGTAAATCATTTAACCGCTTTGCTGTAATTTCATCCATTTCAAATCCTCCTTTGGAACTTAACCATTCTACAAGTTTTGATTTTGTCACATCATATATATTGTAATTACCATTAAACATTGTTGAAATTGTCACTTCTGATATTCCAGCTTCTTCTGCTAATTGTTTTGCTGATATGTGTAACTCTCCACACTTTCTCATAACTTGTTTAATTACGAATTCACTCAAATAAACATCTCCTTTTGAATACTTTAGTACACAAAATGAGTATTTCTATACACATAATATTAACACTAATATATCATTTTGAGACACAAAATCATAATAAAGTTGTATTTTTGAAAACTAAAGGTTACAATATGTAACTGTTAAGGAGGTGAAATTATGATTGAAAACAAGTTAAATGTTCTACTTGCAGAAAGACAATTAACTGCCATTGATGTTTACAAAGCTACTGGAATCTCTAGAAAGTCATTAGGTAACATCATTCACGGAACTAATCCAAAAGCAGACACTTTAAATAAGTTATGTATGTACTTACACGTTACTCCTGCGGAATTCTATATATATAGCCCATACGAGCTAAATTTTAGCACTGTAAGCACTGAAAATAAGAATGCATATAAATTATTTACTTCAATTGTTCATTACCAAGAAGAGTCATTAATTGAGTCTACTTTCGTCATTGAGCAAATCCAAGATAGAAATTATATTGTTTCATTTAACAATTCAGCTGATCTGATGGAAATTATTAATAAGCAAAACATAATCTTCCATAATAGATTAAAAGAAAGAATTGAAAACGAAGTAGAATCATTGATTTGTATGGAAAATGGTTTCATTGAAAACACTAAAGGTAAAGTATATGTAACTTATAAAATGCCATGGATATCAAGCTACCAAAAAATTTATTCTCGTAAATAATGTTGTAATTCACTCAAATAAACAAAATAATACTTCTATTCCATTTACATACCGTCCCCACTATCGTGTGTAGGAGGAGTATTATGGCAACAATTAAAAAGTATAAATTAAAAAATGGTGAAACAAGATACATGTTTAATGCATATATCGGTAAAGATATTAATGGAAAACAATTAAACACAACTAGACGTGGTTTTAAAACAAAAAAAGAAGCCCAACTAGCTTCTTCAAGAATATTAATTGATATTAACAACGGTAAAAAAGTTACTAATGAAGATGATATTTTATTTATAAACTTATATGAATCTTGGTTAGAATCATATGTAAATACAGTACGTGTTTCAACATACTCAAAAGCTGTTAGAATATTTGAAAATCACATATTACCTTATTTCAATAACATCAAAGTAAACGAGATCAAGCCAAAAAATGTACAACGTGTTGTAAACCAATGGTATAAGATTGCGGAATGTAACTATAAAAAATGGTTCTACTATCTTCAATCAGTTTTAAACTATGCAATTAAGAATGAGTATATAACTAACAATCCATGTAAGATGGTAACTTTACCAAAGAGAAAGCAAAAACCCGGAAATAAGCCTGCTAACTTTTGGACTAAAGAAGAATTACAAATATTTTTTAATTGTATTGATAAAGATAAAGAACCTGAAAAGTTTACTCTATTTAGATTATTAGCTTTTACTGGTATGCGACGTGGAGAATGCCTTGCACTAACTTGGAATGATGTAGATTTTAACAAAGGTACTATCCGTATTAATAAAAATCTTACTCAAGGTATGCATGGAGAACAAATCATCCAGCCTCCTAAGACGCAAAAAAGCAACAGAACTATCATTATTGATAATACAACGTTACATTATCTACAGAATTGGAGACTGAAACAAAAACAATTATTTTTAACTTTTGGCTTTAATACCTTTAAAAAGAATCAATTAATATTTGCATCTTCAAAGAATAATTACAAATCTTTAAATCAACCTGGCAAGTGGTTAAATAAGATAATCAATGATCATGATTTAAAGAAAATAACTGTTCACGGCTTTAGACATAGCCATGCATCAGCATTATTTGCAGCAGGTGCAACGATAAAAGAAGTTCAAGAAAGACTCGGTCATGAAGATGCGCAAACAACTATGAACATTTATACTCACGTTACATCTAAGCAAAATAAAAATGCAGTTAAAAAATTAAGTAGTTACTTAAATTTCTAACTGCATAAAAAATGACGTAGTTTTGACGTAGTTTATAGTTAATAATAACTAACTATAAATGACTGATATGTACACCACAAATGCTTATAAACACCGTCACGTTAACGCTCATTAACAGTAATTGAACGGTATGACATTGTGGTTAAAGGAGAGTACAGGAGTCGAACCTGCCCGCCGGTGTTACCGGGTCGTCGGATTTCGAGTCCGATGCATTACCGCTCTGCCAACTCTCCATAAAAAAGGATGCACTAAGCATCCAATAAATTTAGTATTTTAGTAAGCTAAGAATATCGTAATCCTTAATCTTTTCTCTACCCTTTAATGCTTCAATTTCAACAATAAAAGCAGCTCCAACAACAATTCCGCCTAGTTGTTCAACAATCTTGATTGTTGCTTCAATTGTTCCACCAGTTGCAAGTAAATCATCAGTGATAAGAACTCTTTGGCCTGGCTTTACAGCATCAGAATGTAGGTAAAGTGATGACTTTCCGTATTCTAATCCGTAAGAAGCACTAACTGTCTTACCTGGTAATTTACCTTTCTTTCTAGCTGGTACGAATCCAATGCCTAAATCATAAGCAACTGGACAACCAACAATGAAGCCACGCGCTTCGGGGCCAACGATTAAGTCAACTTTCTTTTCTTTAGCATACTTTACTATCTCATCGGTAGCTTGGTGATATGCTTGTCCATCTTCCATTAATGGTGAGATATCTCTAAATAAAACACCTGGTTCTGGAAAATCTTCGTAACTTGCAATGTAGTCATGCAAATCAAGTGCCATTAGCCAATAACTTCCTTTCATTAACCCAAACAAATGCGAATAGCTTGTTTAAACTTCTCTTTACTAATTGTCAAAAGTTGTTTTTCAGCTTCGATTTGTTTCTCTCTATTCTGGTATGCGTGACTGTTTGATAAATCACTGTTAACCAGATCAGGATTATAATTCATAATTCCATCATTAATATAAACGAAATTTAATTCATTAAATACATCTACCATGAAGATAAATATATCACGGTCAATGCCTAAATAGCGACTAATTTCATCTACTTTATCATGTATCTGAATGTTGTTATGCGTCTTAATGAACTTAAATAGTTTAGCATATTGAGCACGGTTTGGCATCCCCTTTTTAAAAATATAATGATTTTTGAAAAGGTAAAATGTCACGCTATTAAAACTAATTTCACTTAAAGCATCCTGCAAATGTGAAATATCACTAGGACAATCAACAATTATTATATTATCAAATTTATCAAATGAAGACAAATCAGGATATAGGCCAACAGTGGAGTCAGAGCCTACAAATGGACGCAACTTATTGTATAGTTTTTCATTAAAGAATAAGTATGCAGCAGCTGGTTCAAACATTTCTTTTGCAACAACTTGTGTTCTTTTATCAACAATTTCAACACCACTGCTGTACATATCATCCAACATGATTTGAATGGTTGTGCGACCCTTCCAGGTATTCTTTTCCAAGTGACCAGCAACCTTCATTGCATCGCTGTTAGCCAATAAGTCATCGGCCAGTGCACCGTTCTTAAACGCTAGTACATTGACCCTGCTACCATGATCAACCATTTGGAATTTTAGATGACTATTATCCTTCCCCATTGTTTGAACGTTAGTAACGTTTTGTGGTGTAAATTCGAATACTGGGAATTCATTATCAGTACCAAATGGTGCCAATAATTGAACTTGGTTAAACAAGTCTTCGTTTACATCACTGCAACTTAAGTCAGCAAAAATGTTTAATGGTGCTTTGACTTGGTCTGATAATTCATGTTCTTTAGCGTATTTATCTAAATGATCGATTAAGGCTGTGACGTCATCTTCTTTTATACTTAATCCAACAGCCATTTCATGGCCACCAAATGACACCATTTGATCTCTCATACCATTGATTGCATCGAATAAATTAAATCCTTCGACACTTCTACCTGACCCCTTTAGGATTCTAGTGTTAGTATCCAAGTTCATGACGATGCTTGGTTTATGGAATTGTTCTACCAAACGACTGGCAACAATTCCAACAACGCCTTCGTGCCAGTTTTGACCATATACGACCAACACTGCACTTTCTGGTTGAGTTTGCGCTTGAATGATTGATTCGGTACTGATGTCTTCGACAAACTTACGACGCTTTTTATTTTGGTCTTCAGTGTCCTTAGCTAATTCTTCGGCCTTGATATCATCAAAGGTTGTTAATAATTCAACTCCGGAACTTGCACTACCCATTCGACCTAATGCGTTCAAACGAGGTGCTAATCCAAAACCAATGCTCTGTTCGTTAACAACTTCTTTAATCCCAGCTAGCTTAGCTAAGCTGTATAAACCTGGGCGTTCAGTGTTAGCAATCATTTGTAGACCATACTTTACAATCACTCTGTTTTCATCGGTTAATGAAACCAAATCGGCAACAGTTCCAATTGCGGCTAAATCCAAGAATTCTTCTGGTAGTTCACCCAATAGTGCAGTGGCTACTTTAAAAGCGATTCCTACTCCTGAGAATTCACCAAATGGGTATTCATGACCAGGATATCTAGCATGCACAATCGCATAGGCATCAGGTAGTTCGTCTGGCATTTGATGGTGATCGGTAATGATGACATCGCATCCCATTTTGTTTGCGACATCAACAGATTCTTTACCGGAGACACCGTTATCAACGGTCACCATTAACTTGGTCCCGTCATTAATTAAACGCTTGTACACTTCAGGATTTGGACCATAACCGTCGGTGAAACGATTAGGAACAAAGTATTCAACGTTGGCACCCAAATTTTCTAGTGTTTCATACATCACCGATGTACTTGTGATTCCATCAGCATCGTAATCCCCGTAAACGGTGATTTTTTCATCGTTTTCGATGGCACTAAAAATTCGTTTACATGTCTTTTCCATGTCGTGCAACAAAAAAGGATCTCTTAGATCACTCAACTGAGGGTTTAAGAAACCATTTATCTTGTCTTCACTGTCGTATCCCTTCTCAATCAATGATTCGACAATTCTAGGGCTAATCGATAGTGATTTCCCAATTGTCGTAGCATCGTTTGAGAGTTTCGTATTCGTATGTTTCCAATCAAAATTAGCGGAGATCATCTAATCAATCCTTTTGTCTTAATTATTTTTTTCAAACGGTATATCGACTATATCAAAGTCCTTAACAACCTTGGTGTTATTAAAGACAGTCTTTGCTTGATTTTGTAATTCGTAAGCCATCTTACCAGTGTATCTTGCTGAAACGTGAGTAAGTAATAGGCTGCCAACCTTAGCCTTAGTTGCTAACTTAGCAGCTTGCATGTTGGTTGAATGGTAATAGTTGTGAGCCAATCTACTTTCGCCCTTACCAAATGTACTTTCATGAACCAATACATCGGCATTTTGTGCCAAGTTGTAGCTGGTTGGGTTGCTCCTAGTATCACCAATAATGGTAACTGTTCTACCCTTTTGAGCTGGACCAATGAAGTCTTGGCCATTAATTTCTCTACCGTCATCTAAAGTAACAGTTTCACCATTCTTAATCTTTCCATATACCGGACCAGATGGAATGTTTGCTGCTTTTAACTTATCGACTAGTAGTTCACCTTGGTGGTCTTTTTCTTCAACTCTAAAGCCATAACAAGTAATTTGGTGATCTAATTCACCCATGGTTACCTTAAATTTATCATCTTCAAAAACAACACCTGGTTGTGATAATTCTTCAAAATTAATCTTGTAAGAAAGTTTAGTTTGAGATACTGATAAACTCACACGAACAAAGTCGGCGATTCCTTTTGGTCCATAAATTGTTAATGGAGTGTCACCACCTTGGAATGAACGTGAACTTAATAGACCTGGTAAACCAAAAATATGATCACCATGTAAGTGGGTAATGAAAATTTTATTGATTTTACGAGGCTTTAAGTTAGATCTCAAGATTTGTTGTTGAGTACCTTCACCACAATCAAACAACCATACTGAGTTGCATTCATCCAATAGTTTTAATGCTGTTGCAGCCACATTTCTAAATTTACCTGGAACCCCTGATCCAGTTCCTAAAAATTCTAATTGCATAAATTCATTTTTCCTTTTCTATTCGTAATATTCGATATATAAATTGTAGCACATAAAAAAAGATGGGATTAGTCCCATCTACTTTTATTAGTCCACAAATGAGAATGTGAAGTCTAGAATTGAAACCATGTCGCCGTCTTTTGCACCATGTTCTCTTAATGCGTCATCTACACCCATTCCCTTAAGCTGTCTTGCGAAACGTAGCATACTTTGGTCGTGAGTTGTATCTGTCATTTGGAATAGACGTTCAATCTTCTTACCGTAAAGAACCCAGACACCGTCTTCATCACGTCTGATGTTGAATGGTGCTTCTTCGTCATCAGCATTGTATTCGACTTCTTCATCAACGTCTTCAACGTCAGTAATTGGGAACTTAGGAGTAGTTTCCAATAGGTCTGAAGTCTTAGAGATTAATTCCTTAAGACCTTCATGGGTGATTGAAGAAATAGCCAACACTTCGTGAGCTAATTCGTCGTCTTTGATTTGTTCTTTAAATGTTTCTAGATTTTCAGCAGCATCAGGCATATCCATCTTGGTTGCTACCACGATTTGTGGTCGTTTTAGCAGATTTTCATCGTACTTAGCTAATTCATCGTTAATCTTCTTGTAGTCAACGTAAGGATCTCTTCCTTCTTGTCCACTCATATCAACTAAGTGCAAGATGACACGTGTTCTTTCAACGTGACGTAGGAATTGGAAACCTAAACCAATTCCAGATGATGCCCCTTCAATCAATCCAGGTAAATCGGCAATTACGAAGTCTCTACCGTCATCTAGTCTAACCATCCCTAGGTTAGGTACCAATGTTGTAAAATGGTATTCAGCAACCTTAGGCTTTGAACTAGTGATTGTAGATAGTAGTGTTGATTTACCAACTGATGGGAATCCAACTAATCCAACATCAGCTAATACTTTAAGTTCTAAACGAATGTTTAATTCTTCACCAGGTTCACCGTTTTCGGCAATTTCTGGTGCTGAGTTCTTGGCAGATGCGAAGTGGGTGTTTCCACGTCCACCACGTCCACCTTTCAATGCAACATATTCATCATCCGGATTTACCAAGTCAAATAACAATTGGTTGGTATCATCGTTATATACTGATGTTCCTTCTGGAAGATAAATATATAAATCATCGGCACTCTTACCGGTCATTCGTTTATTTCCACCGTCTGCCCCGTTTTTAGCGGCAAACTTACGCTTATATCTGAAGTCCATCAAGGTGTTCATCCCTGTGTCCACAGCAAAAATAACGCTTCCTCCGCGGCCACCATCACCACCGGCAGGTCCACCGTTTGGAACGTATTTTTCTCTTCTAAAGGCAACGATTCCGTTACCACCTTTTCCTGACTTTACATTAATTTTTACTTGATCAACAAACATGTTATCTCCGCTCTACTTTTTATTTTATACTTAGTATAACTTTATTTTTAAAGACCGTAAACAGTCCACATCATTTTTCAATATTATTTAATGAGTATTTGATATTCTTTGCTGTTTTGGTATTAATCCCTAACGCCTCAATTTCGTTAATTGGCGCGTTGGCAATTTTCTTCATTGTCTTAAACTTGTTCAACAACTTACTTCTAGTCTTTGGTCCAACTCCTTCGATTGTATCAAGTTCTGAACTAAGAGAATGCTTAGTGTGAACTTGTCGATGGAAGTTAATTGCAAATCTATGAACTTCGTCTTGAATTCTTTGAACAAGATAGAATGCCTGACTCTTTGGATTCAATGAGATATGTTCATCCAATTGTCCAAACAATAAGTCGGCAGTCTTATGCTTATCGTTTTTAACCATTCCGGCAACCGGAATTTCCAAACCTAACTCGTTTTCCAAAACATCCTTAACGGCATTCAATTGGATTTCTCCACCATCCATTAGGATTAAGTCTGGTAAGTCAGCATGTTCCTTCAAAAGTCTTGTATATCTTCTTCTAATAACTTCTCTGGTACTTGCTGCTTCATCGGCATGATCTTCGTTTTGGAGTTTGTATTTACGATAAGCGTTCTTATTTGGTTTCCCATCCACAAACTGAATCATGGCTGAAACAATGTCAGCCCCTTGAATATGTGAGTGGTCAAAGGCTTCAATCGTTTTGGCTGAAGAAATATTCAAGGCCACCGCCAATTCATCGGCAGCGCCCTTAGTCTTGATGTTATCCAATTCCATCAAACGGAACTTTTCATCCAATACTAGCTTGGCATTCTTTTGAGCCATATCGATTAAGTCTTTCTTTTGTCCCCTTTGTGGAACCCTAACCGGTGTCCCAATTGCTTCTGAAATCAAATCAGCATCCAATGTTTCTGGAATTAAGACTTCCTTTGGTGTTTGATGATTTTCTTCAGAATAGAACTGACCAATAAAGTCTTCCATTGTTTCGACTGGGTCATCCACAATTGGGAAGCTACGCTTAACTCGTTTCAATAAACGAGCTTGTCTGATAAAGAAGATTTGAATTGAAATCCATCCGTGGTTCACATAGTAATTGAAAATGTCACGAGGTGTGGGGTCATTTGAAATAATTTTTTGTTTTTCCACAGTGATTTCGATGTACTTCAATTGGTCCCTAATTTCAGCAGCACGTTCATATTGTAGTGAATCCGCCGCAATCTTCATCTTTTCGGTCAACATCTTCTTGGCAATTCCCACATCACCATTTAAAAACGACTTAATGTGGCGAATTTGGTTTTGATATTCAGACTTAGGAACCTTTTTAAAACAAGCCCCTAAACATTGCCCCATATGATAGTAAAGACAAGGTCTGTGTTGATAACCATTACATCTTCTCAGTGGATAAACCTTTTGTAAGAAGTGCAAAGTTTCATCAGCAGCATATACGTTTGGATAAGGACCAAAGTAGTATCCACCGTCTTTTTTAATGGTGTTAACAATCTTTAGTTGTGGATCACGTTCGTTTGTAATCTTGATGTATGGGTATCCACCATTACCTTGTTTTAACTGAATGTTATAGTAAGGTCGATGCTTTTGAATCAATGTGATTTCTAGTAGGAATGCTTCTTTGTCATTAGTCGTAATAATGGTCTCGAAGTCCCTGATTTGTGAAACCAACTTGGCTGTCTTTCCCTCATGGCTACTCTTAAAGTATGACCTAACACGATTCTTTAGATTCTTAGCCTTACCAACGTAAATAATCTTACCTAGTTTATTCTTCATCAAATAACATCCAGGTAAATCTGGTAATAATCTAAGTTTATGCTCAATGTGTGAAGTTGCCATTTTATCACCTCGTTTGAAAAAACACTTCAATATGACAAATTCGATTTAATTTGCTATCATATACCATAAATAAGGAGATGCATAATTATGGGTTTAAATATTCAACGTAACAACGACTTAAATGCTATGTTCGATAAGTTTGCCAAACTGGACACTAAGAACGAAGATCGCGATAAATTTTTAAAACGTAAAGATAAAAAATCAACCGATAAAAAGAAAGAAAAATAATATAATTTAGGCATCACAATTAAATTGTGATGCCTATTTTTTATTGTTTATTTAGGCGGTTAATATTGAATTCAGCAATTTCTTCAAAATCAATATTGTTCCATTCTGCAACTTGAGATAGGTACCAAAGTACGTCACCCATTTCCTTAACTAGCTTTTCACGATCTAGTGAATCGCCATGGAAAGTATACTTCTTAACTAGGTCAACAACTTGACCGGTTTCACTAGCTAATCCTAGTGCACAGTTAGTTAAGACTTGTTCATTTCCGTGTAGTGTTTTGTTTGCAGCTTTTTGGTAATCGTTAAATTCCACTTATTTTACCCCCGTTTTACTTTCGATCCAATTCCAAACTTCTTCTTTTCCATACTTACTTAAAGCAGAGAATAATTGTATTTCATCACCGTCATTTAAGTCAACAGTCTTGTTCAAAATACTTACTTCTTTATTCCACTTGCTCTTAGGAGTCTTATCCATCTTAGTAGCCAAGACTAAAGTTGGAATATCATAGTATTTTAGAAACTCGTACATTTGCAAGTCATCTTGACTTGGTGCACGTCTACCGTCAATTAATAAAACAACCCCTTTTAGTTGTCTTCTTGTGGTTAGATATGTTTCAATCATTTCTCCCCATTTAGCACGTTGTGCCTTTGAAATTTTCGCATAACCATAACCTGGAATATCAACAAAGAATAGTTTTTCGTCTAAGTTATAGAAGTTCAATGTTTGAGTCTTTCCTGGTTTGTTAGAGGTTCTAGCATAACCGTTACGGTTAATTAACACATTGGTTAAAGAAGATTTTCCCACATTGGAGCGACCAACCAATGCAATTTCTGGATATCCATTACTTGGGTATTGTTTTGGTTCCACCGCACTGATATCGATATTGACGTTGTGTACATCCATCTTAATTCACTCGTTTCTGTAATTTTATATATCAATTCTACCATAAAAAAGGCACCTTCATAAATGCATTTACCACAAAAATACCTTTTAATTATTTAAAAAAACAAAAGGCCCTACAGTGTTAAACACTGTAAGGCTTTTTATTATTGAGCTTCTTTTACAATCTTTGGTTCTGATTTTTTCAAAACAGAGTCAGCGGTAACGATAACTTTCTTAACGTCCTTATCGCTTGGTACTTCATACATGATATCTCTCATGGTATCTTCCATGATTGATCTTAGTCCACGAGCACCGGTCTTTCTTTCAATGGCTGTGTGAGCCATTTCCTTTAGCGCATCGTCTTCGAATTCTAGTTCGACACCGTCGATTGACATTAGTTTAACGTATTGCTTAACCAATGCATTCTTAGGTTCAGTTAGAATTCTGACCAAGTCTTCTTCGCTCAACTTGTTTAAGGCAGTAAGAATTGGTAAACGACCGATAAATTCAGGGATTAGACCGAATTGTAGCAAGTCACTTGGGATAACGTGTTGCATGATGTTATCGTCGTTAACTTTAGCTGCTTCACTGGAATCAGTACCGAATCCAATGGTCTTGTCTCCTAAACGGTGTTTTACGATGTCTTGAATACCATCAAAGGCACCACCAACAATGAATAAAATGTTCTTAGTATCAATTTGAATCATTTCTTGTTGTGGATGCTTTCTACCACCATTAGGTGGAACACTAGCAACAGTACCTTCTAAAATCTTCAATAGCGCTTGTTGAACACCTTCACCGGAAACATCACGTGTGATTGAGACATTTTCAGATTTCTTAGCAATCTTATCAATTTCATCAACGTAGATGATTCCCTTTTCAGCTCTTTCGACATCAAAGTCAGCATTTTGAAGTAGCTTTAATAAGATGTTTTCTACGTCCTCACCCACATAACCAGCTTCGGTAAGGGTTGTAGCATCTGCAATTGCAAATGGAACGTTTAAAATACGAGCTAGTGATTGAGCAAGGTATGTTTTACCTGAACCAGTTGGTCCAATGATTGAAATATTACTCTTTTGTAGTTCAGTATCGTCGTCATCATCTAAGTTATTAACACGCTTGTAATGGTTGTATACAGCAACAGCTAAAGTCTTCTTAGCTTCATCTTGACCAATTACGTAATCGTTTAACTTATCAACGATTTCCTTTGGACTTAATGATTTAATTGTTGTATCTGCATTTTCTTGTGCTAATTCTTCGTCGACGATATCTTTACATAAATCGATACATTCATTACAAATGTATACGCCAGGTCCCGCGACGATTTTCTTTACTTGATCTTGTGATTTACCACAAAAAGAACAAGTAATGGGGCCTTTTCCTTCATTATCTTCAAACAAAAACTTCACCCCTATATAATTCCGATATTATTTTAAATAATACCACATTATTAATGTTGATAACATCATAATGCTTTAGTTTAAAAAAGGTCCAATTAACGAATTGTTAACTGGACCTTTAATATTAACAAAAGTCGAAATTATTTGTTAATTTTTGACTTTGGTTCTTGTTTTGCGTTGTCAGTGATTAACTTAACAGCGTTTTGAATTGAAATATCATGTTTCAACATGTCTTCAGTTAAAGCACCACGTACGGCTTCTTCTTTCATACCGTATTGAGCAGCTAAGTCCTTAACTTGTTGATCGATTTCTTCTTGTGAAGGAACGATGTTAGCATCCTTAACAATTGCTTCTAATACAAGGTTAGTCTTAACACGTTCGTCAGCACCTTGAGCAAATTGTTTCTTCAAGTCTTCTGGCTTAGTACCAGTTAGTTGGAAGTACATTTCAGCATTGATACCTTGTTGTTGCATGCTTGCAAGGTATTGATCCATTTGACGTTGAACGTCTTCGTCGATCATTGCTTGAGGAATTTCTTTAACAGTAGCGTTTGCTACAGCACCCTTAATAGCTTCGTCTTCAACTTGAGTTTCACCTTCGGCCTTCTTTTGGTCCTTTAGTTGGTCCTTAATCTTAGCCTTTAGTTCTTCTAGACTGTCAACATCTTCGTCAACGTCCTTAGCAAATTCGTCATCTAGTTCAGGCATTTGCTTTTCTTTAACTTCGTGAATCTTAGTCTTGAAAGTAGCTTCTTTTGATGCTAATTCTTTAGCTTGGTAATCTTCTGGGAAAGTTACCTTAACATCAACATCTTCACCAGCTTTGTGGCCAACTAGTTGGTCTTCAAAGCCTGGGATAAATGATTTTGAACCTAATTCTAGTGAGTAGTTAGTTGCTTGGCCACCATCAAATTGTTTGCCGTCAACGTAACCATCAAAATCGATAACAACAGTGTCACCGTTTTCAGCAGCCTTGTCTTCTTTTAGAACAAGTTCTGCTTGGTTTTTACGCATGTCTTCAATCTTAGCGTCTACATCTTTTTGGTAAACACGAGTGTTTGGTTTTTCAACAACGATTCCTTTGTAATCACCTAGTTCTACATCTGGCTTAACAGTAACGTTAGCTTTTAGAACCCATGGTTGATCCTTTTCTAGACTATCAATGTTAACTTCTGGTTGAGCAACTGGTTCAATGCCAGTTTCCTTGATAGCTTCACTGTATGCTTCTGGTAAAAGAATGTTTAAAGCGTCTTGGTATAGAGCTTCTTCACCGTACATTTCGTTAAATACTTGGCGTGAAACTTTTCCCTTACGGAAACCAGGAACAGTGATGTTTTTCTTGTTCTTGTTGAAGGCTTGATCTAAACCTTCTTTTACTTTGTCAACACTAATTTCGAATGTTAGTTCACCGTCATTAGTGCCTTTTTTTTCCCATTTAGCTGACATTATTTTCCCTCCGACATGAAAATATAATTTTTACAATTTTCTTCTAATTGCGCACCTCTATATTTTAACGTAACACAAGTAAAAAGTAAATAATTATAGGTCTTTCGCTTATTTTTATGTACAAAAAAAGATCCAGATAAAAATCTGAATCTCTTTTTTAGAATTGATTATTCTTCGATGTCTGAAACAACACCGGCACCAACAGTGTGACCACCTTCACGAACAGTGAACTTAGTTCCCTTTTCGATGGCAACTGGCTTAGTTAGCTTAACGTTGAATTCAACGTTATCACCAGGCATAACCATTTCAACACCGTCTTCTAGTTCGATAACACCAGTAACGTCAGTGGTGTGGAAGTAGAATTGTGGACGGTAGTTTGAGAAGAATGGAGTATGACGTCCACCTTCTTCTTTACTCAAAGCATATACTTGAGCCTTGAATTCAGTATGAGTCTTGATTGAACCAGGAGCAGCGATAACTTGACCACGTACAACTTGTTCACGGTTTACACCACGAAGTAACATACCAACGTTATCTCCGGCTTCACCTTCGTCAAGAGTCTTACGGAACATTTCTAGACCAGTAACAGTAGTCTTTAAGATGTCTTCAACAAGACCGATGATTTCAACTTCGTCACCAATCTTAACAACACCACGGTCGATACGTCCTGAAGCAACAGTACCACGACCAGTGATAGTAAATACATCTTCAACAGGCATTAGTAATGGTTTTGAAGCATCACGTTCTGGAGTTGGGATGTATTCGTCAACGATATCCATTAAGTGTAAGATAACATCTTTTTGTTCTTGGTCGTCTTGTAGAGCCTTTAGAGCTGAACCACGAACAACTGGAATATCATCACCAGGGTAATCGTATTCTGAAAGTAATTCACGTACTTCCATTTCAACTAAGTCAACTAATTCATCATCGTCAACTAAGTCAGTCTTGTTTAAAAATACAACGATGTATTCAACACCAACTTGGCGAGCTAGAAGAATGTGTTCACGAGTTTGTGGCATAGGACCATCAGTTGCGGCAACAACTAGGATGGCACCATCCATTTGAGCGGCACCAGTGATCATGTTCTTAACGTAGTCAGCATGTCCTGGGGCATCAATATGAGCGTAGTGACGCTTTTCAGTTGAGTATTCAACGTGAGCAGTGTTGATTGTGATACCACGTTCACGTTCTTCTGGAGCAGCATCGATTTGAGCGTAATCAGAAGCGTCTGCTAGACCCTTTTCTGAAAGCACTTTAGTGATAGCTGCAGTTAAAGTAGTCTTACCATGATCAATATGGCCAATAGTACCAATATTTACATGGGGTTTTGTTCTTTCATAATGTTCTTTTGCCATTTATGAAAACCTCCTATAAATTTCGAAAGATTTGAGTTAGCAAATGCCAACTCATCTTTATGATTTATTATACTACATCTTCTCAAAAAGACAAAATCACATATCAGTCTCAAGAAGAATTCCTTTAATATTATAGCTACTGTATTTTTATTTGTAAACACAAAAAAAGCATATTTAACAATTTTATTCTATTTAATCGAATTAAATTGTCGCTTTATAATTTCGATTAATTTTACATAATCATCATTATCATCTTCAGTGTACTCTTTTGCACTTAGATATGCCTGTACTGACAGGTCATACCACCTGTTTGCATCCAGAATTATTTCATCATTGAATGGGTACATCAAAATTGATTGATGTTGGAAATAACTACTTAATAACATGAACTTTTCTGGATCCATCATATACTCGTCAGTTAATCGATTAAAGATAAGTTGATATGATTTCATATCTTGAAGTGATTCAATTTCACCCATCTTAACTTTCTTTGTCTTTCCATCAATCCACATCATGTCGACGACCTCTTTTGAACCGACCTTTCTTAACGTGTCGATTACCTCTGCCTTAATCACAGATTGGACAAATGGGTCCATCAAAACAAAGCGACTGTATTTTAAAAATTCATCGTATGGTAAATGTTGTCCATTTAAGAACGATTCCTTTTGCCAATACATCGTTTGCTTACTACTTATATGGTAGAACTTTTGTGCAAGTTGATGAATTTCTTCACTTGAATTACTTCTAAAAGAAGCTTCGCTTTCTTCAATTAGCTTTAAGCCATCATTGTTATAACTATCGTTGGCCTTAAATGTTTCAACAATTTCTCTAGATTTAATGTATTCATTGTTCTTCAATAACACATTAATCATTAATAAAAAGTCCTGCTCGTTTGTGGTAAACGCATTTGGATTTTCCATGACTTCTTTTCTTGCCTCAACATATTGCTTTAAGCTAAAAAGAGATTGAACTAATAATACTTCAATCTCATCGCTTGGCTGATCTTCTAAGTAATTTTTGGCTTTGTTGATAGCTAGTTGATATTGTTTATCATCAATGTTTGATGCAATATCCTTGGCTATTTGTGAACTATGTTCATCCATTAAAATCACTCCGAATAATTAACCTTATTTATTTTTGTGGACGCTTCTTTTTATGATGTTGGTTTACTTCCATAATAACTGGAAGAATTACCGGACGACGTTTTGTCTTATCAAATAAGAAGTGACTGATTTTTTCTCTTACTGATTGCTTCAAGTGGCTCCAATCAAATTCCTTGTTATCAAGGTTTAATTGAATGGTCTTGGAAACAATTTCAGCTGCTTCATTCATTAGGTCCTTGTTTGACTTAACGTAAATGAATCCTCTTGAAGTTATCTTAGGACGAGAAATGATAATCTTTTTCTTTCTATCAATTGTAACAACAACGATGAAGATACCATCTTCTGATAATACCTTACGGTCACGTAAAACGATGTTACCAATGTCTCCGACACCGATACCATCAATCATAGTGTTACCTGCTTCAACAGCGTTACCATGGTGGAATTTAGCACCATCGTATTCGATAGTTTCACCCTTGCTTAGGATTAAAATCTTATCTTCGTCTACACCCATGTTAGTAGCAGCACGTTTGCTTTCGTTCATCATCATGTATTCACCACTAACTGGAATGAAGTATTGTGGTTTCAACAAGCTGATTAGCATTTGGATGTCTTCGGCACTGGCGTGATCGGAAACATTTAGGTCGTTTGAAATAACCTTAACTGTACCGTCTGCTTGATATACCATGTCATCAGTCTTAGCCATGCTGTTATCCATTGCTGGAGATGGTGAAGTAACGATTAGTACAACGTCACCAGATTCGATGTTGATATCCTTTTGTTGTTGAGCGGCCATTCTTTGAACTAGCTTGATTGGTTCACTAACTGGATTAGTTTCCAATACAACAATTTCGTCGTTTTCAAGCTTCTTTAGTTCTTCGATGTCTTCAATTAATAAGTCTTCTGCTATATTAACGTATCCAGAATCAATTGCTAGTTTGACTTTAGGATCTAGGTGCTTACCAACAAATACTTTTCTTTCAGACTTTGCAGCTGCGTCAAATACTTGTTGGATTCTTAATAGGTTAGCAGAGTTAGCTGCAACAATCACACGACTCTTACTATCTTCGAAAGTATCAAAGATGTATTGGCTAGCTTGAATTTCGTTTGCCATTGGGAATGGATTATCCGCATTTTGTGAGTCTGCTAATAAAGCGATAACCTTCTTGTTACCAACCTTTGCGATTGAACTGTAATCAGTTGCAAAACCGTTACGTAATGCTGGATCAAACTTAAAGTCACCAGTGTATACGATTTGGCCTTCTTCAACAGCCAATGAAATTCCCATTGAGTCAGGAACTGAGTGACTAGTCTTAAAGAAAGTAACTGTAACGTCATCAAAAAGAATTTCACTCTTTTCGTTGATTACGTTGAAATTGTTAAACTTCTTTGATCTTTCATTATTCTTAACTTCGTACTTAGCCATTTCAATGGTTAATTTTGATCCGAATACCGGAACATCGAATTCACTGACGAAATATGGTAGTGCGCCAATTGAATCCATGTCACTATTAGATAGGAAAACTCCGATAATCTTTTCCTTGTTTTCACGTAAGTATGTGAAATCAGGAATAACTACATCAATTCCTAACATGTCATTTTCAGGGTATTTTAGACCGCAATCTAAAACATAAATCCCATTGTTAATCTCAACGGCATATAGGTTCTTGCCACTCTCCCTTACTCCTCCTAAGGGAATAATTTTTACACTATTTTTCATGATTCACCTCATATAATTTTATGTATATTTTTTATTATGAAATAAAATAATTATTTTCAATACGATCTCATTTAACTATCTATAGTGTATCATACTTTTAAATTGAATAATAACTGATAAGTGCATATATGTATGTATAAAAAAAATGGAACCACTCATAGAGCAGTTCCATTTTAAAAATATTAACGACGTAGACCTAAACTCTTGATTAAATCACGGTAACGTTGAACATCTGTGTTACGTAAGTATCTTAGTAAGTTACGACGGTGACCGATTTTCTTCAACAAACCACGTTGTGAATGGAAATCCTTCTTGTGTTCTTTCATGTGACCATTAATTTCATTAATGTCAGCAGTTAGTACAGCAATTTGTACTTCAGCAGAACCAGTGTCACCATCATGTCTAGCATACTTCTTGATGATGTCGTTCTTTTCAGCTTGTGTTAGAGCCATTGTGTTTCCCACCTTTCAAAAGTAAATATACCAGATACTGAGTAAAGCGCCAGATGAGAGCAGCGACAAAACTAAGTATCGGTACTGTAGTTTTAAACTACGTTAATCATACTACTATGATTACTTGAAAATAGCAAGGTAATATCCTTATTAATCTCGCTGTACAAATCTGAATTATATAATTCTATTGCTTTTTTAAGTTGTCTTTTGTATAATAAAAGTCGTTGAAATTTAAGGATTTTAAATAAAATTCGACTTTTTTGGAGGTGAATTTCATGCCTGTTATTAAATCTGCTATCGAACGTGTAAAAACTAATGAAAAAGCAAACAAACGTAACGCATCTCAACTAAGCAAGATGAGAACTGCTGTTAAGAAGTTTGAAAAAGCTGATGCTAACGCTGACAACCGTGAAGAACTATTCAACAACGCTGTTAGTGCATTAGACCATGCTAAGTCAAAGGGCTTAATCAAAGCTAACACTGCTGCACGTAACAAATCACGTCTAGCTAAGTTAAACAAGTAAAAAGAACTCAGTTTTAACTGAGCTTTTTTTATTCTTAAAAAAGGACATCTCGTTTGAGATGTCCTTTTTTGTTTATCCAATTTGATTATCGACAAATTTCAAAGTGAACATTTGAAATAGTAGTTCTGGTGATTCCGGTGTTGATTTTAGCTTTTCTTCCACATCAACTAATCCTAAATAGGCATCCCTCAAACTACTAAATTGATACTTACGAACATTTTGCATTGCCAGTTTCACTCTAAATGGATGTACCTTTAGCTTTTCCGCAATGTTTCCCTGACTGTATCCCTTACGGCTTAACACATTCACCTGTAGTAATAGTCTAAACTGTGATAACAAGACCGCATTGATTTGTAATGGTTCTTGATCTTCCACAATTAGGTTACGGTATAAATCGATGGCGTTTTTGGAATCCTTCTTCATTACGTAATCAATTAAGTCAAAAACGTTTTGGTCCAATGACTTGGCAACCAAGCTGTCAATACTGTCCTTAGTAATGACCTTATCCTTTTGACAGTATAGGAATAACTTAGGGAGTTCGTTCATTGCTGACGATAAATCATTAGATACTCTGCCTAGCAATTCTTGAAGGGCATCCCCTTCGACCGTATAACCATTACTCTTAATGTTATTGGCAACGTATGATTGAATGGCACGATCATCTAGTTTAGTTAAATCGATTACCTCTGCGTTGTTTTTTAATTGCTTGGTAACTTTTTTTCTAGAATCAAGTTTGCCGTATGGTGCCATAATGACCATGACCGTACTATCAACTGGGTGATTAACGTATTCAATAAAGCTATCGATGTCATGATCTAGGGTCGACTTGCTACGTTCACCGGTTAAAAAGTATGGATTGTTTACAACAACCAATCTCTTTTCACCAAAGAATGGCAAACTTTCAGCATCACCCACGGCAGTGGCGATGTTTTGACTTTCCATGTCATAACTAGCGAAGTTCATGGTTCTTTCTTCTTCCGGAATTAATTCCACGAAGTGTTTTTTGATTTCGTTAATTAAATAGTCTTCTTTACCTAACACTAGATATATTGGGTTAATATTATTGTTTTTAATTTGTGTTAATAGTTCATTTACTTTCATTACTATTCCCCTTGCAATTTAAATATCCAGTGATTTCCTAATAATCCATATTTATATGATATCATACCCAGTTTTTGTGTGTTGACGTATGCTAAATTATTATCCTTTAATCTTTCAAGCGTTGCAACACTTGGATGGTGATAACGATTATTACGTCCGGCCGATATTATTGATACCTTAGGATGAATGAATTTTAAAAATGCATCACTGCTGGAGGTATCACTACCATGATGACCTAATTTCAAATAATCCGCTTTTAGCATCGGATATTTTTGCATTATGTCATTTTCACCACTGGATGGTAGATCACCCATAAACAACCAACTGCGATTGCCTTGGATTGTGCCCAAGACGACCGAGTCTTCATTTTTACCAAGACCACTTTCAAACGGATGATAAATGTTAAACGGAAAATCAGGTAACTTTTGGTTAGCCTTAATTAACACTAGTTTGGTTTTATTCAAATAAGGACTGATTTTTCTCATTATCGATGGATTGTTCTGTAACCCATCCCCAACAATAATCCGGTCAACTTTTAAATCCGCTAAGATGGCAGGAACATCTCCCGTGTGATCAGCATCCTGATGACTCAATACTAGATTATCAAGATGGTTAATCCCGATACTCTTTAGATAATTAATCGACGTCTTTTCCGCCTGATAGGTTACCTTGCTGTTTTGCCTACGACCAAATTGTAGCTTACCACCCGTATCAATCATGGTGATTGAATGGTTAAACGGCTCACGAATTAAGATACTATCACCCTGGCCGACATCGAAAAAGGATACCTCACCTTGCAATGGATAGTGGATATACATAAAAGTGATTAGATACATACATAGTATCAGCGACACTCTTTTGAAACTGACCTTATCGATTACCACCAGTGTCATTATTAAAAGAAGCGTTGCAATATACAGGTTGGGTTTTCCAAAATTAATCTGCCCGGGTAAAGCCCCCAGCCAATTGACGGCAGCATCAAAACTGTTCAATATGAACGCTACCACCGAACTAAACCATCCAGCAATCGGATACGTAATGACCGCGATTAATATCATCGGCATAATCAGCGCCGAAAATATCGGAATCACTAGATAGTTGGCCAGCATCGTCAGTGCGTGCCACTGAAATAGCTTGTAGATAATAAATGGCAAACTGACCAAGTTCATCATCACTGTTTGCTTGAGCGGTCTCATCTTATTCGTATAAATCAATCCGAATGCCAAAGCGTAACTTAGTTGTGAACCAAACTGCAACAACATCTCCGGCTCAATTATTAAATTGACCATCAAGGTAATCGAAAAGACATCCAAACCGGTCAATCGCTTCTTTAGCATTAACGCAATAATGCCGATTTCAACCGTTAATATTGACCGCATCAATCCAATCGATGATCCGGCAATGACGAAATATGTTGGCAGAAATATCAATGTAATCCACCGAGTCTTCTCTCTGGTCACACGAAATAATCCCAGTATTATTTTCAAAAGGTTCACGATGTAAAAGACATGCAAACCAGAAATACTAAATAAGTGAATCAACCCCAATGTCTTCACACCCGATAGTTCATCGTTGAAGGAATTATCCATGACGCCTAGAAACAGACTACTGGCGTAGAGGTTCAGGGGATGTGGTAAATGGTTCGTGTATTTCAGCATTAGCATCCGTAAATAGTGAAGACTATCGATGATTGAAAAACGATGTCGTTCTTCTACACTATTTAGCTGCTTAACCGTCAATCGACTATAGACACCCATACTCTCGTAGTATTCTTTGGCATCAAACTGGTTAAAGTTTCTGGCCTCATCAAACGGCTGGACGACTCCAGACACATTCATAACAATCGGTTTCAAATATTTCTTTACCCTCTTTGCGTCATTGCCGTAGACCATTAACTGTTTACCGGTATCAGTAATAGTGCCGATACCATAAAATGAGTCATCACTGTACTTAATATTATCTGGATAAATTAAAACACTTTGCGTTACCGTTTGTTGTCCTTGAATTTGATTAGCTTGATTTTGTTTATATCTATACCAGCAAACCAAACAAAAAATAACCACCATGACGGTGGTTATTTTTATTACTAACGCGTTTTTTAATCGAATGATCCGAATCATCCATAGACAAAAAAGCAATAGACCTAGCTTTAAATCACCAAAGAAAATAATGCTTAATATTCCAATCGAAATCGATGGAAAAATATATAAATTATTAATTTATTTTGGTAAATAAGAGCTGAATTCAATTTGTTTGATTGTTTCTTCATCCAAGATTACTTGATTCAATTCGACGTTATTTTGTCTAATTAATGACAATGCATATTCATCATTGTGGTAGTTTCTTAGGTAGTTAATCTTTTTGATTCCCGCTTGTAATAATACTTTGGTACAAGGAAGACATGGGAAATCAGTTACATAGATTTCTGAACCATCAGTTGATTCACCGAACTTGGCACATTGAGAAATGGCGTTCATTTCGGCATGAATTGTTCTTAGGCAATGGCCGTCTCGCATGTAACATCCAACATCAATACAGTGTTCATCCCCTGCAACTGATCCATTATAACCACCGGCAATAATACGTTTATCTCTTACGATGGTTGCTCCAACAGAAAGGCGGTTACAGGTGCCACGTGTTGAAAGTAAAACAGCTTGTAGCATGAAATATTGATCCCATGGAATTCTATGTTTAGTCATAATTAATTACTCTCCCTCTTTTACTACTATTCATAGTATAGCAAAGATTACACTTCTAAAGAATCTTTTAATCTTTCAAATGTCTTATCACCAAATCCACTGACCTGTTTGATTTCATCAATTGAATGAAACCCATTGTGTTGGTTACGATAATCAATTATCTTTTGCGCTTTCTTTTCACCAACACGATCGAGTTTTTGAAGTTCATTTAAATCTGCGGTATTCAAATTAACTTTGACGTTATTAGCAGAACTGCTGGCGGTCGTATTATTCGAACTAGCAAACGATGAACTACCAGCTGCACCTTTTTTATTAACGACGACAACATCTTGGTCGTTTAATACCTTGGCTAGGTTAACGTTTTGTTCATCGGCATCCGCCTTGAAGCCGCCCGCTTCCTTGATGACGTCGGTCACACGACTGTTGGATGGAATTTGGTAGACGCCGGGATGCTTAACCTCTCCTTTAACATCTATATATAGGTCTTTGGCCGAAGTACTACTTTGACTGTCAGAAGAAGGTGATGAAGTAGAAACGCTACTTTGTTCCGAATAATCGGTTTCCACATTGTTAGCGTCATTGCTGTTTTGATTCAAGATTAAAATAATAACTAACCCTAAACTAAAAGCGATTAACAATAGACCAATCAAAATTTTATATGCATGTTCGTCAATTATTTCTTTTATCTGCGTTGAAAAATCTAATATCTTATTCACCGTTTCCTCCTTTCTAAAAATTAGATACGAAAAAAGGAATGTAATTTATTCAATTACATTCCTTTTATTTTATTTTTTCCAATGCATTTAAAGCATCACTGAATGAAGTGACCGGAATCACCTTCATGTTTGGTGCATACTTCTTCGCTGTTTTAACAGCAAGTTGGTAATTAGTCATATGCTGATCTTCATACTTAAGAACTTCCTTGGTTGGCTTAACGTATGGTGCTAAGAAATACTTAGCGCCGGCATCCCTGGCAGCGATAATTTTCTTATCGATACCACCAATTTCACCAACATTTCCGTTTTCATCAATGGTTCCAGTTCCAGCAATATTTTGTGAGTGTCTAATGTTTTGTTGGGTTAGTTGACCATATATTTGAAGTGAGAACATCAATCCAGCAGATGGTCCACCCACTTCACCTGGGTTAACATCAATTGGAATCTTAGTAGAAACCTGATTGTCATCAGATAAAATAATCCCAATTCCAGCTTGGTTTGTACCGGCTAACTTATACAGTTTTCTGGTGATTTGAATTTTCTTCTTATTACGGTAAACCGTTAAGGTCATCTTTGAACCAATCTTCTTAGACTTCACATAGTTTCTAAATTGGGCAGAACTCTTAAACTTATGCCCATTCAAAGAAACAATGGAGTCACCAGCTTTAATTTGATTGTAGAAGTTAGACTTACTATCAACAGCTAGCACGTAAATGCCACGATATTTCAAATAAACATCTTTTTTGGCGTAGTGAAAGGCATTATAAATTGCATTGTTGATCGCACTTTCCATGTAAACATTTTGCAAGTTGATATAACTTTGTTGATCTTGATTACCAGTTACATCGCTAATACTTTCAATGGTTTGATGTGGATTAAACTTGGCAACAACGTACGATGCAATTGATGCTTGTGATTCACTCACCGTGGTAAACATGAATTTACCCTTAAACTTATCACTGTGTCCTTTGATTGAAACAACTGGTTTTAAATTAGGTGCTGTTCCGGGACTTTCAATATACTTTGGTAGAAATGGAATATTAACAAAAATCGCTAGTGCAGCAATTGCCACAAAGAGTGCGATTAATTTATTCCGTCTGTTATTTTTAAACATTAACTTAACTTCTCTTTCAATGCCGTAGCAACGTTTTGTGGTACATAAGGAGTAATATCTCCGCCAAAATGAGCAATTTCCTTAATCAAACTAGATGAAACAGATTGAAACTCAGGACGTGTAATCAAAAAGACTGATTCGATTGAATTATCCAAGTTGTAGTTCATTGAAGCAATTGAGCTTTCAGCATTAAAGTCACTAGAGTTACGAAGTCCCCTGACAATTACGGTTGCGCCTACCTGTTTGGCAAGATCAACTGTTAATCCATCAGCAGAAGTGACTGAGACATTTTCAATTTCTTCGATATTGGGTTTAATTAAACTCATTCTTTCATCATAACTAAAGACGCCATTTTTACTGGTATTCTTGGCCACAGTAACGACAACCTCATCAAACATCTTACTTGCGCGCTTAATTAGATCTAGATGTCCCTTAGTCAATGGGTCGAAGCTTCCCGGGAAGATTGCTTTTGTCATAACTATCCCCTCTTTATTCTGTAAATAGAAATAATGGTAATTCCATACTTCTTTTGTTTGACCATATCATAACCTTCTACGTCGTCTTGTAGAACAACGTTATCATCGGTTTCACAAATGACAATTCCATCATCATTAAGTAATTCTTTTTCCCTAATGATATGTAGTTGGTCGACCATCTTTTGGTCTTTGTATGGTGGATCCAAGAAAATGTAATCAAACTTATCATTTTGTTCAGCAAAACGATTTAATGCCATGTCTGAATCCATCTTGTAAATTCTAAAGGCATCCATTTCCTTGGTCATCTTAACGTTTTCTTTGATTGTCTTGATGGCTAGATATTGGTGATCCACCAATACCGCACTATCAATTCCTCTAGATACTGCCTCGATTGCGACCGAACCAGAACCTGCGTATAAATCTAAAAATGACCCACCATTGAAAAATGGGCCAATCATATTGAATAAGGATTCTTTCACTTTATCGGTTGTTGGTCTCGTCTTACTACCTGGCACAGGTTTAAGGCTTCGACTACCAAATTTACCTGAAACAACTCTCATTTATCCAAACTCCTTAATAATCTTCGTCATCATCCACATCTTCGAAGTCCCCTTCAAGTGATAGTTCACTGGAAAGTTGTTCGTAAGGCGTTTCTTCGATTTTCTTCACAATTTTTAAGCTACTAATTTTTTCTTTAATCCAATCGTAGTTATCAGCATTTACATACATAACCACGTAGTGCATTTTTTGTGAGACATAATATATTAAGCCATATTTTTTCAATTGTCTGACTTGTTTAGTTGAATAAACATAAACAATTAGGCTTTTTCTGTTTTCGATTGTATCTGTCAAAAAATTCCCTCCACTTTAGTAACGGATTCTTCTAGTTTTTTGAGTTTTTTGTTTTGCACTAATTACCAAAATCATTCCAATACACAATGCTAAGGTTAACATACTAGATCCACCATAACTAATGAATGGGAAAGTAACCCCGGTGATTGGTAGTAAACCAATTACACCACCGACGTTGAAGTATGCTTGAACCAACATGTATGTTCCAACACCATAACAAATTAAAGTATCGTATGTATCGTTTGAACGAATGCCTAGTTGGAATGCTCTAACAATAATTGTAAGTAATAGGAATAGGATGAACAATACCCCAATTAGTCCTAATTCTTCAGCGATAATTGCCATGATGAAATCGGTATTTGGTTCGGGTAGGTATCCGGTCTTTTGAATACTGTTTCCTAAACCAACACCAAAGATTCCACCATTACTTAATGCATAGTAAGAATTAACCAATTGTTGTCCAATTCCGTTGGCGTATTTAAACGGATTACTGTAAGCGGTGATACGTTGGATTTGGTAAATGCTTGTTCCATCTTTAAATACAAAGGATAGGATTTTTAGTGATATCCATCCAAATAATAATCCAGCGGAGGTAAGTAACGTTGCACCTCGCCAATTAACTCCGGATCCAAATAGGATTGCAAACATAATTGCTAAGTTAATAACGGTACCACCCAAGTCGGGTTGGATAAAAACAAGGAACAACATAACGAAGATTGAAAAAACTTGGACATGTGTTCTTGATTTTTCTCCGTTAATGATTCGATCTTCTCTAGAAGCCAAGAATTGAGCCATTCTTAAAATGATATAAACCTTGGCAACTTCGGCTGGTTGCACATGTAAAGGACCGATTGGAATCCATCCTGCAGAACCGTTAACTGAATGTCCAAATGCCTTTAGCAATATCAAGGCAGCAAATAATACGATAAAGAAAATCCCTAAAAATTTAGCTTTTCTGACAAACTGATTATTCCCCGCCAAACAAATTAGAATAATCACTAAACTGACTACCACAAACATACTTTGTTTGATTAAGTATCCAGTTGGGGTTCCACCAATTTGCGTCGCAACGTTTGAACTAGCTGAATAAACCATAATTATTCCAATTACAGATAGTAGTAGAAATGGAACAAAAATGTAGTAGTCCATTGCGTTAATATTAAATTTCATTCTTTTCCAGTGTTCTGATATATGCCACTTGTGCCAATACTCGGCTATTTTGCGTATCATATTTTTACATCTCCAACGTAACCTTTTAATATAACTAACATTATAGCATATCTACACTATTTGCTTTAGTATTTTAAAGACAACAAAAAAGGATGGTGACCTGAACCCCTAAAATTGGAAGATGGTTATGCTATTTTCTGGGAGGAATTGATCCGGTATTCAACCGGTGACATTCCTCCCAGTTTTTGTTTTATACGATAATTGTTGTAATAAGATATATA
>NZ_JAPDKO010000018.1:0-28657 GCF_030398685.1 Apilactobacillus sp. EABW-1NA | reverse complement strand
AAGGAATATATATCTTATTACAACAATTATCGTATAAAACAAAAACTGGGAGGAATGTCACCGGTTGAATACCGGATCAATTCCTCCCAGAAAATAGCATAACCATCTTCCAATTTTAGGGGTTCAGCTCAGATGATCCTTTTTGATTATGACTATTCTTTGTGAGCAGCCTTTTTGTGTGAAGATTTCTTTTCAGCCTTCTTGTGTGAAGCCTTCTTAGTTGCTTTCTTTGAGTGCTTCTTTGAGTGCTTCTTTGAGTGCTTCTTTGAAGCTTTCTTTTCTGATTCTTTCTTTGAATGCTTCTTTGCATGTTTCTTAGCAGCAGCCTTCTTATGTGAAGTCTTCTTTACATGCTTCTTAGTTGCTTTCTTTGAGTGCTTCTTGGTAGCTTTCTTAGCAGCTTTCTTTTCTGCGGCCTTCTTAGCAGCAGCTTTCTTTGCAGCCTTTTTAGCTTCTTTCTTAGTAGTCTTCTTTACAACTTTCTTTGAAGCCTTCTTTGATGATTTCTTAGCTACATGTTTTTTAGCAGCTTTCTTTGTTTCTGGTTTAGCTTCTGATTTTTTAGTTTCAGTAGTTGTAGCAGTCTTGGTTGCTTCTGGTTTAGATTCTGACTTAGTTACTTCTGTTGAAGTAGTCTTAGTTGCTTCTGGTTTGGCTTCTGACTTAGTTACTTCTGTTGAAGTAGTCTTAGTTGCTTCTGGTTTGGCTTCTGACTTAGTTACTTCTGTTGAAGTAGTCTTAGTTGCTTCTGGTTTGGCTTCTGACTTAGTTGCTTCTGTTGAAGCTGTGGTTGTGTCTTTCTTAGTGTCTGTTGTTGTAGTGGTTGCATCCTTCTTTGCATCAGTTGATGTTGTGGTTGCGTCCTTCTTTGCATCAGTTGATGTTGTGGTTGCGTCCTTCTTTGCATCAGTTGATGTTGTGGCTGCATCCTTCTTTGTGTCAGTTGATGTAGCAGTCTTATCATCTGATTTTGCTGCAGTTGTGTCTGATGATTTAGCATCTGAACTCTTGCTTGAATCTGATTCAGATTTTGAACTATTCTTGTTTGTATCAGTTGAATTTGATTCAGTTGTACCTTTTGATGTACCTTCTGAATTATCCTTGTTTGTATCTGATGAAGGTTGTGCTGATGCTGGTGTTGATTGAGTAGCAGCAAATGCACTTACACCAGTTGAGAAAAATAGAGTTGCGGCAGGTACTAGAGCTAGTACGGCCTTTTTAAAGTTCTTTTTCATAATAAAATCCCCCTTGAAATCCTTATTCAGGATTCATTTTTAATTTAAAAATTTCGGTAATGACGTTGTCATCATCGTGAAACAGTAAATCTAAAAACTGTATAGATGCATCATATATGTACTATACAATCAGGTGATCATTTCGGTTAAAATGAAAAATTCTAATCAAAAAATCATCTTTATTGATACAAAAAAACTAAGAATACGGTTTCCCGTATTTCAGTAAAAACAACAGACAAGACACATATTGCAAACCAGACTAGATTATAAGTTTATAATCTACGTTTAATATATCACTAATCTTTAAAAATAGATGAATAAAATAGTGCCATATATTAGACACTTTGTATATATAATCTTAATAAACATTGATAATATCACGTTTGAAAGTCTTAAATTTTTTTAAAGATAATTATATATATTTCAACAATGTGTTGAATTGGTGAAAAAAAAACACCTTGTACAAGGTGTCTTTTAAAAATTCACTTTTACGACTTCACCATTATTAATTGTCGTTGATTTTCCATCGACATCTAATAACAAGTGACCTTCTTTGTCGATTCCGGTGACAGTTCCATCGATTGTCTCTTTGGTAGTATCGACGCTGACCTGTTTACCATTTAAGAACGACATCTTTTGGTAGTCTTCGATGAAGTTAGCTTCCAAGTAATGTGGGAACTCTTCATCAAAGCCATTCACGATATCGGCGACTAACTTATTCTTATCAATTTGTTTATCGCTGATCCATCCGACCTTATCCTTCATTTCTTCAGGAATTTCTTTGGCAGATAAACTAATTCCAACCCCGACAACGATTGCGGAAGGTTGCATTAATTCAGCATCCATCACTAATTCGGTTAGGATTCCGACAACTTTCTTGTTGTTTACATAGATATCGTTGATCCATTTAACCAAGAAGTCCTCTTCTGGATAGCTCTTCTTCAATGCCTTAGCAACCACCACGGCGGTCATAGTAGTTAGCAGACCCGGGTTTAAATGTTTAGCGTCGTGGAATGGCACTACCATACTCATGTAGATTCCACTCTTGGCAGGAGAATAAAAACTTCTCCCCCTTCTACCGTGTCCCTGCGTTTGCTTTTCAGCAATCACCAAACGATGTTTACCATCCGGGTTTTGATCATTGATTTGTTTGGCAAATGAATTGGTAGATGTAATTTCCTTCTTGAAGATGATTTCATAATCGTTGTCTAAGTCAGATTTGATTAGTTGTGGATTTAGTTCGTCGTTTCCTATGTACTTATAGCCTTGATTAGTCTTGCTGTCAATTTGGTGACCTTGTTCTTTAAGCTGATTAATCAGTTTCCAAATCATGGTACGACTAATGTTCATTTCATTTGCTAATTGATTACCTGACACCCATTCATCTTTGTGTGCGATAAACAATTGCAATAATTGGTCTTTTTTCATCGTGAACTTCCTTTCATTACTATGTAAATCATATCATAATAAAAAAATTTTCAAAAAAGTATTTGCTTTTTTAAATTACCTGATATAGAATAATCTCCGTTAAGTAAGTTAGTACTCACTCACCTAATTATTAGGAGGCATTATTATGACAGAAAAAATCATCTCAATTAACAATTTAAAGAAAAAATACGGCCAACAAGTCGTTTTAAACGACGTATCATTTGAAGTCGATTACGGGCAAATCGTTGGTCTAATTGGACCTTCTGGAGCCGGAAAATCTACCATTATCAAGTTAACCCTAGGAATGGAAAAGGCCGACAGCGGTAACTCCGAAGTGTTCGGCATTCACATGCCTAACCGTAAAATTCTAAACAAGATGGGCTACATGGCTCAATCAGATTCACTATACAGTTCCCTATCAGCAAGAGAAAATTTAATTTTCTTTGCCAAGATGCGTGAAGTTAAGAAGGAAGATTTAGCAAGTGAAATTGACCGCGTATCTCAAGTCGTTGACTTAAAAGATCAATTAGATAAAAAGGTCGATAACTTCTCTGGTGGTATGAAACGAAGATTATCATTAGCAATCGCTTTGTTAGGTAATCCCCAACTACTAATTCTAGACGAACCAACCGTTGGAATTGACCCTGCCCTTAGAAAAAACATCTGGTTTGAACTTGGTAAGCTAAGGGACAAAGGTTGCTCTATTCTGGTAACTACCCACGTTATGGATGAAGCAGAACTAACTGATCGTGTTGCTTTGCTAATTGATGGAAACATCATCGCAGACGACACACCAAGTAACCTAAAACAACAATATGATGTAGATAGCATTGAAAATGTATTTATGAAAGCCGAAGGTGATATGTAATGAAGACACTATCAATCTCAAGTCGTATATTAAAAGAAATTTTCCGTGATAAGAAAACACTAGCAATGATTTTTATCGTACCTATCATTGTGATGGCATTGATGTCATACGTTTTTAAGTCATACAACAATACGGACATCAACATCGGTACTGTGAATGTCTCTCAACAAGTTGAAACTAACCTTACTAAGGTTAAGAACGTCAATATTAAAGAATACAAGTCAGAAAAAGATGCCGAAAACGCATTGCACGATGACCACATCGATTCCTTTATCGTATACAAAAATAATGACTACAAGATGGTTCACGCTAACATTGATGCTTCAAAGACTAGCATGACAAAAGCTGCATTATCATCTGCATTGACTCAATCAAGCATCAAGAACATGTCTTCTGCACTATCCAAGGTTTCACCAGTAAAACAAGCTCAACCTAAGATTCACCTATCCAACGAATACAAGTACGGTAGCAGCAAGACTAACTTCTTCGATAAGATGATGCCTACTCTAATGGCATTCTTTGTCTTCTTCTTCGTGTTCCTAACTTCTGGAATGGCCCTTCTAAAAGAAAGAACTTCTGGTACATTGGACCGCCTACTAGCTACCCCAGTTAAGAAATCTGAAATCATCTTTGGATACTCACTAAGCTACGGTTTAATGGCGGTATTTCAAACTGTGCTAATCGTATTATTTACCATCAAGGTATTAAACATCGAAGTTGTTGGATCCATTTGGCTAATTCTATTAACCACATTCCTACTATCACTAGTCGCAATTGCAGCTGGTCTACTTCTATCAACTTTCGTTAAATCAGAATTCCAACTAATGCAATTCATCCCACTAGTGGTAATTCCACAAATCTTCTTCTCAGGACTAATTCCACTAGATTATCTTGATACTTGGGCAAAGGCATTATCATTTATCTTCCCAATCAAGTACGCATCAGAAGCAATTAGCAATGTCATGATGAGAGGCTTTACATTCACCGGGATTGGTATAGACTTGGTAGTAATCATATTATTCATTGTCGTTTTGACTTCCGTAAACATTATCGGATTAAAACGTTACAGAAAGGTATAATCAATGGAACAATCTAATTACACCAGTTTTAATGATTGGCTTGAAAATAGCAAGATGCCAAACGGTAAACGTAAGGTATTAAAGTCCGCTATAAAGCTATTCTCACAGAATGGATATCAATCAACTTCGACTTCATCTATCGCCAAAGATTGCGATTTAAGTGAAGCCACTGTATTCAAACACTTTAAAAACAAAAAAGAATTACTAGACACCATCATCACCCCGATTATTAACACCCTGGCACCTAGTTTCAGTCAACAATTTGTTGAATCAGTGAGTCACCACACCTTCACAATTGATGAAATGATTGAATACATTATTACCGATCGTTTCCACTTCATTGAAGAAAACCATCAAATGATTAGTATCATGGTCAGTCAATTATTGATTGATGATGAGTTAAAGAATCAACTTGAAGAAATCATGTTACCAAAACTATCCTTCATCATCGACAAGGCTAACGAGTTAATGAAACAAGATGACAGTGTTGCCGACGATGTTTCTGCTGAAGAATTATTCAGAACCATTAGCGGACAATTGTTGGTATCAACAGTGCTTGAATTCAAGTTTCCATCAGACAACTGGGATACTGAAAAACAAATTCAATCGATGATTAAAGTCTGCAAAAAAGTAATTCATAAATAGAAAAAAGGCATCCTGAATGGATGCTTTTTTGTTGCTATATCAACGTTGCAAAGAAACTTAGCTAACTATTTTGAATAAACTTTTATATAATACTGGTAATGAATCAAACGAAAGGAAACGATAAAAAATGAAATTTGGTGATCGTTTAAAACAACAACGCAAAATTAAAAACTTAACTCAAGACGATGTAGCAGCGAAACTCAATGTTTCTCGTCAGACCATCTCAAGTTGGGAAAATGAAAAAAGCTATCCTGACATTAAGAGTCTAACTGCTCTAAGTGATATGTACGATATTTCATTAGACACGATGCTAAAGGAAGACAGCGGGATGAAGGAATTCATCGAAAAAAATGATTTACGCAAAAATTTGGTTGGTCTACGCTGTACCACTTATTCTTTCGACATTATTATAATTTTGTTGAATCTTATTAGCTTTCACCACCATGTTTTTACAGACAACTATCAGATTATTTTATCGATACTAACCTTGTCATTCCTTTGGATTATGAATTCGTTTAATAATTTCACTGAAAAGATGGGATTTAAAAAATTCAATATCTTCCAAGAAATCTTTCATGTAAATAAAACTGGTGAAATAATTTTTGCTATTATCTTGATTGCGATGTATACCTTATCCTTAGTTATCAATAATTTAATTCCAGGAATTTTAATTTCAGTTTTGCTTGAAATTGTTATCATCATCTATTATTTCCGTAACAAATAAAAAGTTATCACAAAAAAAGTGATAACTTTTTTTGTTTTTTCTTGCATTGGAGTTAACTCCAAGGTTTATACTTTTCAATAATCAAGTCTGGAGGTAATCATATGAACATTAATGAAGTCAGCAAGAAACTAGGTATATCAAAGGATACCCTTCGTTACTGGGAGAAAATTGGCCTACTTCCTCCCGTCAAAAGAAATGCGAGTGGCTATCGTGATTACTCAGAGCGAGACGCCAACTGGGTATATTACATCAAGGCATTGCGCAATGCTGGTATGTCGATTGAAAGATTGCTGGAATTCGTTCATCTCTATCTAAAAGACATTGATGATTTAGATCGTCGTAAGGAGCTATTAATCGAACAACGCAAGGAATTATTAGCTGAGATTGCCAAACGACAAGAGACTGTCGATTATCTAACCTTTAAAATCGACCATTTCGAAGAACACGTAATGAATCAAAAAGACGAAAACAAAGGAGAATAAGTATGAACAAAAGAACTTTAGCAAACAACGTTACTATCCCTACCCTCGGTTTTGGTGTTTTCCAAGTACCTAATCAAGGTGCTGCCAAACAAGCTGTCGTTGACGCCATCAAAACCGGTTACCGTTTAATCGACACCGCCGCTAGTTACGGAAATGAACGCGAAGTCGGTGAAGGAATCAAAGCAGTGATTGAAGAAGGTATCGTCAAACGCGAAGACCTATTCATCACTTCAAAACTATGGGTGCATGATGTGACTGCCACAAAGGCACCTAGGGCAATCCAAGATTCACTTGACCGCCTTCAACTAGACTACCTAGACTTATTGTTAATCCACCAACCATACAACGATGTATTTGGTGCATGGAAAGCAATGGAAGAAGCCTATGAAAAAGGATTAGTTAAGTCAATTGGTGTTTCCAACTTTGACAATGCCCAAATTACTAACCTAGCCGAATTCAATGACATCAAACCAATGGTGGCTCAAATCGAAGTGAACCCATTCTGCCAAAACATTGAAAAAGTTCAATATATGCAAAACTACGGTGTTCAAATTGAAGCATGGGCTCCTTTCGCCGAAGGTCAACATGACCTATTCAAGAATGAATTACTTCAATCAATCGGTGACAAGTACAACATGTCTGTCGCTCAAATTGTGCTTAGATGGTTGTACCAAAGAGATATCATCCCTTTGGCCAAGTCAGTTAAGCCAGAAAGAATGCAACAAAACATAGATGTCTTAGACTTCGAACTATCAGACGAAGATATGGAACAAATCAAGACACTAGATACCAATCAAAGCCAATTCTTTGATCACCATGATCCAAAGATGATTAAGTGGATGGCTGAACGTACAATCGAATACTAAAAGAAAGACCTGACATACGTCAGGTCTTTTTTATTGTTCATTGTCAATTGTAGAATTCTAACCGATTCATCCGCAAAAAATCAGATAATCTTAAATACTTCGGCAAATTGAGTTCTTTTTAAATTTGATATATCATGTCTAGGTAATGTTTTAACTAAGAACGGATGTGAAAACGAAATGGGATTCATTATTTTTCTACTAGTCCTTGCTGCACTTTACCTACTAGAGGTGTACGTACTAACCGATACTAAGTACTTTTGGGTTGGTGGAATTCTACCGCTACTAATTGATATCTTAACCATCTTCTTAATGGTTGCTTCAAAGAGTTATTCCTTCCATGACTTCGCAATGGTATTCCTTGTTTTCTTTGGAACCCTATGTATCTGGGGATACGGTGACGATCGACACAAGAAGAAAAACGGTATTAAAAATGATAAATAAAAGACCTGACGTTTGCCAGGTCCTTTTTTTATTCTTTATTTTCTTTCTTTTCGTTGTTTTGCTTTAGTAGTTTTGCAAAAGTAGTCATTTGACCGTATGAGTCTGCACCATCATTTGGTACAACCACCATGTTGGTGTCTGAATTAGCTAGATTACTGAATGCTTCGATGCTTTGAGCATTGAAGTACTTATCATCTGCACCTTGCAAAGCTTCTTGAATCTTGTCGATTCTGTACTTTTCAGCATCAGCCTTGGTCTTGGTAGCTTGAGCGTTGGCTTCAGCAGTCGCAACTAACGCTTCGTTTTGTGCCTTAGTACGTAGTTCAACAGACTTGGCATCCCCTTCAGCACGTGAAATTTCAGCTTGGCGTTCACGGTCAGCAGTAAGTTGAGTGTTCATTGCTTCTTGAATGGCCTTACTTGGAGTTAATTCATCGATGTTAATACGATCAACGTTAATTCCATAGATATCGGTTAAATCACCAATTGCATCGGCTAGTTCTTTATTGATTTCCTTAGTAGAACCCAATACTTCGTTTAAATCCATACGACCGATGATATCTCTTAAATGACCACGAACTAATTGGACCATGGACATTACTGAATCGGTATTTTCGTATTGATACTTAACAGGTTCGGTTACGTGATAGTTCAAACTGACACTACCTAATACTTCGGCGTTATCTTTAGTAATCAATGAATACTTTGGTAGTAACTTAGGTTGCATTGCAAGACTAACGGTTCTAACGCGTTGGATCAATGGAATGTAGAAGTGCAAACCAGAACTTAAAGTGTGGCTGTACTTTCCTAATGTTTCAACTAATCCTTCGTTATTTTGACGAATGACTTTAACTCCAAATGGCATAACAAATACCTCACTTAATTTTTTGTAAATGAAGAGTATTACCTGTGTTATTCAAGACCGAGTATTTCGCTTGTTCATCATAGGTAGAATTGTCGGATAAATCATAGCGATACCAAATACCACCAACTTGAACCAATGATTTGTCAGTCGAGAAATCGTCACTTGTAACGACCCTACCTAAAAACATTCGATGTTCTAAATTGTCAGTCATGAAAAACACCTCCCCCTTTATTCACGTCCCATTATCCCATTGTTGTATTTAATAGTCGATACATTTTGTATAAAATTATTTTCCATTTTTAAAACGTTGATATATCAACATGTCCAAGAAACTTGGCTACCAAAAATAGTATTTTTTATATAAAATAAAGTCATTATCTTAAGAGAAAAGAGACGATACATAATGCAATTTGGTGAACGTATCAAAGAACAACGTAAAATCAAAAATATGACTCAAGAAGATGTCGCAAAACACCTACATGTTTCTCGCAAAACCATCTCCAGTTGGGAAAATGAAAACAGCTATCCAGATATCAAGAGCCTAGTGAAAATTAGTGATCTCTATCAAATTTCACTAGACACCCTTTTAAACGAGGATTCAGGACTAAAAGAATATCTACAAAAGGACAAAGTACAAGATAACTTTGTAGAATTAAAATACGTAATTAATGCACTGTTTTATTTAGCAGTATTACTGGTCGCAATCCTTAAAAACTATTCGTCATTGTTCTTCCTTTTAGGTGTTTTCCTTCTTCGTTTAGCTTGTGATCATTTTATGAAGGAATCTAAATTATTAAACATAGACTATGATTTACCATTTCGTAATTGGAACAGAAGTTTACCGGTTAAGATATTTTTTATATCCTGTTTTGTCTTCATATTCGGTTTTGCAGGATGGGGAATCTATGCAGACTTCAATAATCTAAACACCAACTTACCTTTAATTGCGATGGGAATCTCCCTACAGGTTATGAATTTAATCTTGTATATCATAGATAAATTCCATCTCAGATAAAAAAGACGCCACATAAGAGACGTCTTTTTGATTGAATATAATTAATGACCTTTATGTTTTTCCATCTTTTTATGTTGCTTCATCTTGAAGTTCATTAATTTCTTTTCTCTGTTATATTCACTTTTTTTCTTTTTACTTGTCTTCTTTTCTAATTGGCTTTGTTCTTTTAAAGCTTGTTGAGCCTTAGTACCAATTCCTTTAGAGACTTCTTTTCTACTAATTCTTTGTAGTCTCTTAGGATTGATTCTTTTTTCGGAAATATCGACTTCATAAGCAGTTTTTTGATAAAACTTAAATCTTGACCACTTCTTATTTATAAGATTGTTTATCGAATATGCAGATGGTTCAGAAGTGCCTAAAGTTACCTTAGCCACTTCATAATTATCCTCAAAAGTATTTTCGATAATCAATCGATAAAAAGGAGGATCAAATACAACAACTGCCTTACCTTTAACGAAATTATCGATATTCATCCCCTCCTTTTTATGAAAAAATAATTATGGTTAAATAATAAAATAATTAATAAATATTATCAAGATATAATTTATTTAAACAAAAAGACGCCACATATGTGACGTCTTTTTGCTTAGTCTTGTTTTCTTCTCTTCTTAATTGCGTACACTACCAATCCGATAATAATCCATAGAATGACTGCGTATGGATATAGGTTTCCAGGGAAATCAGGGATTGGATATAGATTAGTCCACATTGGGTAAACTAACACTAAAATTCCAAGAACTGGAATCAAAATATGTTTGATAAATGAACGCTTGATGGTATCTCTGTGTTTGTGGAAGTATAGAATTGTTCCGACACAGGCCAAGGCATATACGGTCAACATGCTTAATACACCAAGTGTCGATGAGTTTGCATAGATTACTTCAGGACCATAAGGAACACCGAAGATTAGGTATGCTACTGCCATGATTACAGTTAGTAACCAGATGGCACGAGTTGGACTGTTTAGTTTTTCGTTAAATTCACCGAAGTATTTTGGTAGGTACTTCTTAACACCCATTGCATAGATCATGTATGCACCGGCATTCATGATACCAAGAACTGAACCAAAACTACTGATTAGGATGGCAAAATCCATGATAAGTGCCATTGGGCGACCCATGTACATCAATGAAAGGTCATTCAATGGTGATGAAGAATGTGCGAAGTCTGAGACGTGGTTGATACCAAATCCGATAACTTGCATGTAACTTGCGATAACAAAGAAAATTCCAGCAAAAATAATTGTAACAATAATAGATAATGGCACTGAACGTTTTGGATTCTTTGTTCTAACAGCTACAGTGGTAACACCTTCGAAACCACAGAATGATAGGATGGCAAATACCATTCCTTGACCAATTCCAGATACACTACTGTGAATTGGGACGAATGGTTGGGCACTGATTCCATCACGACCACCCTTAGCAAAGATGATGATGGTCAATACGACTAGGATTGCAATCGCTAAGAATTCAATCGCAATTGCTGATTTACTGGTAAGTTTCAAACCAAAAGTAAGAACTAATGCAGCACCTAGTAAAATCACAACTGCAATGATTGTGTTGTTAAAGTTAAATCCTAACTGAGCGAAGAATACATGGGCAAAGTTAGTATTGGCAGCCATACATGAGACGGCCAAGTTGACGTAGGCAAATGTCAAAGTCCACCCACTGACTAATCCTAGTCGTTCACCTAAAGCTTGTTGGTTGTAAGCGTAGACTGAACCAACATCTGAAATATGTTTTGATAATTCGGCGAAACTAATTCCAACAAATAATAATCCAATCGCACCAAGTAAGAATGCAATCGGTACGTTAATTCCAGCGAATGGAACTGCTGGCACGGCGTTAAACGCGATTGAACCAGTTGGGGCAACAGCGGCAACGGCTAACGCGAACGTCTCAAATTTAGTAATCTTTTTTGACTCATCTAAATCCATTATTCATTTCACTTCCTAAGTATTATGATGTGATGTATATTCTCTCCTCCAAACAAAAAAGCCGCTGATCCCATCACTATAGGTCAGCAGCTCTTCTCAGATTAATCGTATGTATCACGACGCGATTAAATAACCAGAGGAGAAGCCGCCGGTTTACAACAATCGCACATGTACATGTTCATAAAGTTATTCATTTGTGACTCCTCCTCCGATATATTTTCTAACGATTATATCGTATACTAAACGTTTAATTCTGATAAGTCAATTAAAAGCACCTAATCATTTTCTAATTTAAATTATGAAGGTATAAAAAAAGACCGACATCAGTCGATCCTTTAAATATTAATCGTTAACAACAGTAGCCTTGATTGTGTTTCTTTCAGCCATGTCTTTGTATGCTTGGTTAATGTCTTCTAGTTTGTACTTACCTGTGAAGACCTTACCTGGATGAATTGCACCAGTTAATACGGCGTCCAATAATTCTTGTCTGTCGTAAGTAGTAACTGAAGCGATACCACCAGCAAGCGCAATGTTCTTACCAAATGGAGTCACAACATCTAAGTTACCTGAGTGTGGCAAACCAACACGACCAACCTTAGCACCTGGACGAGCAACGTCTAAAGCAGTTTGAGTTGATAGTTCAGTACCAACACATTCTAGAACGGCATCTGCACCGTTACCGTGAGTTAGTTCCATAACCTTCTTCACAGCTTCGTCACCACGTTCTGCGATGATATCGGTAGCACCGAATTCCTTAGCTAACTTTTGTCTGTCTTCGTGTCTACTCATCGCGATGATTTGTTTAGCACCACGTAGCTTTGCAGAAATTACACCACATAGACCAACGGCACCATCACCGATAACTACGGCAGTGTCACCCTTTTGAACGTCAGCAGTACGAGCTGCATGATATCCAGTAGCCATAACATCTGATAGAGCTAATAGTGAATCTAACATTTCATCACTGTAGTCTTCTGGTTTACCAGGAACCTTAACTAGTGACCATTCACCGTGTTGAGCTCTTAGATATTCAGCTTGGGCACTTTGAGTAAAGTTATCTGAATGGTTTAGACAACTTCCATCGTAACCAGCTAAACAAGCGGCACAGTGTCCACAACCATGAGTAAATGGTACGATTACGAAATCACCAGGTTGTAAAGTAGTGATATCCTTACCGACAGTTTCAACAACACCCAATGCTTCGTGACCATTGTTGTAAGCTTTCTTTTTGTATTCGTCTAATCCACGGTATGACCATAAGTCTGATCCGCAGACACAGGTACGAACTACCTTTAGGATAACGTCATCATCTTTTTCAATCTTTGGCATGTCGACGTCTTGAACTTCGACTTTACCAGGTTCAATAAATACTGCACTTTTCATAATTGAAGCCTCCCATATTTTCAATAAGTACAATTATTTCATATAAAGTGCACTTTAAGTCAAATGATAAGCCTCAAAATTTTTGATGTAAAATATTTGCATTATGCGAACGAATGTTCTATTATAATTACAACATACATTTATCCATGAATTCATTCAAAAAAGACATCTTACAACGCTGCGTAAGATGTCTTTTTTATTCACCTTCGAATCTAAGTCTAACCTGATTAACGACTAATATTGATTCTAAAACATTTAAGAATCCTTGTCCGTAGATAATGATTGTGTATCGGTGTATATCAATCGTTAATATTACGGTTAGAATTACCACGATTAAAGGGATTATTAGCCCTGCTAATACAAAGTGTTTCCCAGATCTAACATAGTAGTGTGTGCAACATAGACCTATAAAAAAGATAAAAAATAGAGTTTCTAACATTAAGTACTTCTCTCCTCTTGAAGTACACTTTACACCCCTTATTCTAAAATGTCTTTAATAAATTTTCTCATAATTAAAAAAATTTTACAAAACACTAATAGACCAATCGTATTAACATTAAACCGAAAGTTACAAATTAGACATTTGTAAAAAAAGAAGACCTCATCGGGTCTTCTTTTTCTACTGATTATTTGTTCTTTCTTCTTAGACCGAAGTAAGCAAGACCCAGACCAACGGCAATGGTAGCAACACCTAATGCGATTGCTCTAGCTTGGTTAGTGTTATCACCAGTTTGTGGTAATTTAGCACGAACGTCTTTCTTATCTGCAGCTGGAGTTTGTTGAGCCTTCTTGTGTTCACCCTTGTTGACAGGATCAACAATGACCATTGTCTTTTCATCACTCTTTGGAGCTTGTGATGCAGATGATGAAGAATTTGATGATTGTGCTGAACTTTCAGTTGAAGTAGCAGCTGATGATGAAACGGCTGATGAAGCAGCTTCTGATTTTACTGTTTCTGTTGCTGAACTTGATTGTTTAGTAGTTTCGCTTGATTGCGCTACTGGTTTAGTAGCTTCGCTAGTTGAAACTGATGAAGCACTTTCCTTCTTGTCATCGTTTGATGCAGCTGATTGATCTGCTGAGCTTGATTGTGCTGAACTCTTTACAGTTTGGTCTGAAGCACTTGATTGAACTGTAGTAGTTGAAGAATTTTGAGTAGTAGTTTCAGTAGTTGTGTTGTTTTGTTGAGTGTTTTCGTTAACAACTGTGGTGGTAGGTGCTTTTACTGAAATGTTTACAGTAGTTTGACTGTTATCAACTGAGCCAGGGAATGAATCGTATCCGTAGTTATGTTGTTGGGCCCAAGTAGATAAATCATCAGTCTTAGTTTGGCCAAAGTTTGTTACATTAGATACTGTCTTAGTTTCAACAGTGTGACCGTTTTGATCAACTAGGTTGATGGTTAATGTGTGAGTTGGTTGAGTTAGTTTATAAGTGTAGCTACCAGCTCTGCTTAAATCCAATGTATCAGGAACATTGTTATCACTTGTGCTAACACCAGGATAATCGCTTAAACTGTTTATTAAGTCTGACTTAGCAACTTGTGCATTTTGAACTGGATAGGTAATTACTGATGGATAAAATTTATTATCACCAGCTGGTTTTTGGAATTGATTTCCATATTGATCAGTAAATGTAATTGTTACTAATGATGTTTGTGCAGTTTCATCTGCGTGAGCTGTGTATGTAGATGCGAATTGTCCTGCTTGTGTTCCAGTCAACAATACCCCTGTAATTGCTGAAACGTAAACGAACTTTTTAGTGTTCTTGAATAGTTTTGAATCCTTCTTATTGAACTTCATAGTACAACGTCTCTCTTCTTTATAAAATTTTAATTACAAGAAAATTAAGTTTCTTTAAGTATTATATATTTTTTAAAATTTTTTATGTACTTTTTTGCTCGATTTTATACTTTTTTAAACTTTTGAACCATTTGAAGACAAGAAAAGAAGACCCCAAGGGTCTTCTTTTCTTATTTATAGATAGATTATCTATTCTTTCTTCTTAATCCAAAGAATCCAAGAACAGCACCAACAATCATAGCAATGATACCAACACCGGCAATTGCTTGTTGGTTAGTCTTGTCACCAGTTTGTGGTAACTTATTAGCTTCAGTCTTTGCAGGTTCACCAGCATTGTTACCAGCCTTTTCTTCGCCTGGGTTTACAGAATCATAAATAACTGATGTCTTTTCGTTATCTTTGTTAGCTTCTGACTTCTTTTCAGCCATTGATGATGCTACAGCTGAAGCAACTGATGATTCAGCTGATGAAATGTTTGTAGATTCAGAACTTTGGTTTTCAGCTTGTGATGAGTTAGTTGCTTCACTTGAATTTTCACTGCTTTGGATAGCCTTTGATGATTCCGCTGAGCTTTGTGTTGAGCTTTCTGCGCTGGATGCGTTTGAACTTTCAGCACTTGAAGCTTCGCTGGATTGACTTGAACTAGCTGCACTTGATGTTTCAGCTGATGAGCTTTCACTTGAAGTAGAACTTTCATTAGTGTTAGTTCCAGTTGAAGCAGCGGCTGATGATGTGGTAGTTGAAGCACTTTGTTTGCCTTCGTTATCGTAAGATGCGGAAGCTTGACCATGAATAGTAGTGCCACTGGCACTTGATACGTTAGCCTTTGAAACTTCAACGTTGTATTGGTCTTCGTAGTTGAATGGATCTGAGTAACTGTAGCTGTAATCGTTTGAGAATGGTTCAACTAAGTCCTTAATGTCAGTTGTACCAAAGTCGGTTACAGTATAACCCTTGGTAGCAAGAACAGCATGATTATCCTTATCAATTACGTTAACTGTCAAAGTGTGAGTTGGTTGATTCAAGGTGTAGTTGTATTCTGACTTACTTAAATCAATGGTGTCAGGAATATCCTTGTCGTTCTTGATTTGGTCAGTAAAGTCATATGTCTTATTGTTGTAGTGCAAAGTGTATGAAAGACGTGACTTTTGGAAGTTATTGCTATCACTTGAAGCAGTCACACCACCAAGTGAGTTCTTGTTTTGATCTTGGAAGTTAATTGTTGAATTGTATTTGTATTGATGTTGAGACGTATTGTTTGTGGTATCCGCCTTAGCTAAATAGTTACTGGATGAATTAGCATATTGGGCTCCAGCAAATAATACCCCAGTCATGGCTGCGGCATATACCCATTTCTTAGTATTATTGAATTTAGTCATAATACACAGCTTCTTTCCTATTTCTTTTTACAACTCCATTTTAGGAGTTTTTTGAACGAAGTGTATATTAATGCCGCGATTTTTACCATTTCTTAAAAAAGGTTACAAAAAAATAAAGACCGGCTCAATTGAGTCGGTCTAATTCTTTAAATATTCCACTTACCGTCTACCTTTTTGAACTTAGGTGCACGGTGTTTTTTAATATCTTCTTCAGCTTCACTTACAGCTTGTTCACGAATGTCTTCTGAGTATTCGGAAATCATATCAATGAAGTCGTCGTCGGTGATATTTTGATCATTTTGGCTGTTGTATTCTTCCTTACTATTCTTTAATAGCACTTGGCCAATTTCTTCGACGTCAGCGTCACTTAAGTCTGAGTAGACAGCTACCCATAAATTATACATGTAATTAAAAACGATTTTATCGTTAAACACGTTATTGTCCCTCCTGATATGATTTACATTATTATACTTATAATTTTACTATATTTGCTAATAAATTTATATGCTATATCGTAAAATGATTATTCTAACACTGTAATTGTTCCTGTATTGGACTTGAATCGATATTGTTTGTCAGTGTTAACCGCCTTAGTTGCTGTTTTCACCGTTGGCTTTGGTCCAGATGTCTTCACATCTAATTGTGCATCTTCTGATTTCTTTAATTGCGCAAAGATGTTACCAGTGTCGGTAGTAACTGACATATGACTTTCAATTGTCGGTCTGTCGATGTTGACATCCCCATTAGTTGACTTGACTGCCAATGACTGAAAACTACTATTGTGTAGGTCAACGTAGTTATCCCCTGCATCGATTTGGCTAGCATCCCCATTGAATGTACTATCGGCCACTGAGACACGGTCTTCGATGCCGCGCACACGAATTGACTTGGCGTTAACGTCCTTTAATTTGACGTTACCCCATCCGGTAATGTCCATTGGCAATTTATTACTGTAGTGTTTTAGCTTTAGACTGAAACGATTATCGAGGCCATCAACCTTAGTCAATTGGTGACTTGGCACTGTCACGGTCACAAATGATAATCGTGATAATTCACCCATTTGGAAGTTGGTTGAGAAGCTACTTTCGTTATTATCTTGGCGTAGTTCCAAGGTATTGTTTTGCACCTTATATGCCAGTGGATGATCCTTAGAATCGGTTGAGGTAATGGTAAACTTGCTACCGGATTTAATTGTTAGATTGATGTTTCCATAAGCACTAATCTTGTCGTATGCCTTTACCGGTTTGGTGTATGTCTTATCCATGTTACGACTAAAGAAAATATCGGTGATGCTTTGGTCGGCCTTAGCATATCCAATTGAGAAGACGATTCCTCCAGCAACGATTAGACCTAATCCGATTAGACTAAATTTCTTCATTGTTGACTCTCCCTTCAGCATTGCCATATCTTAGGCACTTCTTGTATGTCCAGATTGTGACGTGTTGAATCCAGTTGGCCAACTTTCTCACTAACCATTTTGATAATGGATATAGTTCCATGGAAAGCCCTAGGGAGAATAGCGCCACCCCTAATACCATGATACTTTCAAACATGTGACCGGTAATGTTAGTCACGCCCCATACCGTTGTACATAGGAATACGATAAAGGTCAAAATTAATACTAATACCACAGCAAGTACCATTAAGCTGGCTGCTAAAACGGTAGCAAAAATAACTAGAATTAGACTGATTACGACTGGCACTAGTAGTGGGCTGGCAAACAATGCCAAGATCACAATTGATGGTAGTTCCCAGAATTTTTGTGGTGTTGAACTATCTGAATTGTTGATAGAAATATCGGCACGAATTTGTAGTGCTAAACGGTTTGGTGTACCCAATTCCTTCACACATTCCTCGTATGTATTTAAGTTTCCATCCGTTAGATAGTCGGTGTAATAGCTGATAGCGTCCATCGCGTCTTGTTCTCTAAGTTTCTTTAAGTGTTGAGTCAGTTCCTCGATATACTGATTCAAATTTATCCCCCCATTAAGTCATCGATGCCGGTCTTAAACGCCATCCATTCTGTCTTTACTTCTTCTAGCTGTGTCTTCCCTGCTTCAGTAATTCGGTAGTATCTGCGGTTTCTTCCTTCAAACGATTCGTCGTATGTGTCGACCAATCCCTCTGATTTTAAACGGCGCATGACCGGATACATTGTCGAATTAGAAACATTAATGGATTCTTGAACTCGCTTAGTAAGTTCATATCCATACATCTCTTCTTGTTCCAATAGACCCAAGACACAACCATCTAATAGCTTTGTTGCTACTTTAATGGCCATTTGAACATCTCCAATTATATTTCAGATCATATTATACGACATATAATATTATACAAAAATAAAAAAAGCAACTAGAAATTTAATCTAGCTGCTTTTCATCAAAAAGCTTTAGTTATATTTTTTTCAAAGTAAATTCATACAAACACCAGTAAATACAGGCGTATACAAAAAGAACAAACTATATATAAATATATGTATATTTTTTGCGTCATATTTTTACGGAATCTTAAATTTAATTAAGCTAAACAGATGTTATTATTCCCCTGAAAATACTAATACATATGGGGGATTTTTATGGATAATTCATCTACCAACAAAAGTTTAATTATTTTAGGAAACGGTGCAGATTTATACTGCAAATTAAATACAACTTTCAAAGATTTTTTAACCCAAGAAAACAATAAGAACATTTCCAATGTATATAAATCTTTAAAAGCTCTAAAGGTCTTTGATCTTGGTCTAAAAAATATTGTTTTAACATCACCACAAGCAATAAAAAATCATAAATTTCTACAAAAAGTTTACCGATTCCCTATTTACCAATTATTGAATAAAAATATTTCCATCGATTCATTTCTGGATGATGAATTTAAAAAAGATGATTCTAATCCTGAAGAAAGTGAAAGGACAAAAAATAAAATAAATCATGAAGTAAATGAAGTAATATCTGTTCTTAATGAAACCATGCCAGACATTTCCGAAATGAGCTTTTGGGAAATACTATTAATTCTGATGGATCAAATTAATGGTTCATGGTATGACATAGAAACTTGTATGAGAGACTTTTTAACGATGCAAAGCATCATGAGCGATCCCGATAAGTCAGCGATAGAATATATTCATGATTCTATCAGGGATTTAAGCAGTGAAGAATTTTTCTCAATCAATGAAATGGAAAGCTATAATCCCCTAAATAATTTTAACTTTAGATTTATAATCTACGTAATTAGTTACAAGATTATTAAAAATAATGATGATATGGATAGCAACAGACAGTTGTGCTTAACTACTAGTCAATGCCAAAGTTTTTTATTAAATGAATTGTATGACTATGAAAATAAATTCAGCAACTTTGTTGAATCTGAGGTAAATAAAAATCTAGGCGATTCGAAAAATAAAAATGAAGAAAATAATAACAGAACAAATGAAAATAATTATTACAAGCTAATGAACACCTTGATTCCTGTTTTAATAAGCCTATCAAATAATAATAAAGCAAACATACTATCATTCAATTACACTTCCGTAACCCCCAACAGCAAGTATGTAGACAAATTTAAAAATATTCACGGTAGTCTATATTTAAAAAATGAAAAAAGAAGTAGCAGCATAAACAAAAGCAATGTTATTTTTGGAATAGACAGTAACACCTCTTTTCCAGATAAATTAAATCAATCAAGCGTTGAATTAATTTATCCATTTACAAAGACACAAAGAGTTATTGGCCTATCAACAGATACCGATGACGATGTCAAAAATAGAATATCTAATCTCCTATCAACTAATAAAAAAGAAAGCAAACACGTAAATGCAATCGAAGATAATATCAATGAAATTGTTTTCTTTGGACATTCTCTTGGCGAATCGGACTACTCATACTTCATATCAATTTTTGATTACTACAATCTACATGACTCCAAAATAACGCTAAAATTTGTTTTCAATCCTAAAAGAGGTGAGAAAGAACCATCTTTTGCCGATGTGAGAAACGTTAGATTAAGACAAGCAAAGAAAATATCTAGCCTAATTAATAGATATGCAAATACATTAGAAAACAAAAGTCACGGAAAAAATTTACTTCATAAGTTATTGGTCGAAGATAGACTTCAAATTGTCGACATTAGAGATATTGATACCGATCAAATGTGGGCAAGAATAAGTGAACTAAACGAAAAAAGCAACTAGAGTTTAATTTAGCTGCTTTTTTATTAAAATTGATTGAATCTTCGTATTATTTAACCTTCGTATCTTGATATTTTTGAATTTGTTTTTCCAAAGCTAATGATTTTGTAAATATAAGTACTCTACAAGACTTAACGTTGTACATGTAAAGACCTTTAGTCCCCTTGTAAGAGTACACATAATAACCTACCTTAGATTTTTTTGATTTTTTTGTTCCCCACTTTTGATTGTAAAACAAAGTTTGTCCGTTTTGCTTTCCACTTACAGCGTAAACTGGAGTGATATAGCTATTCTTTTTCACTTTTACGTGCTTATCATGAATATTGTGTAATTCAAGAATCGATTGTTCATTGTATTGGTCATCGGTAAAAATCATGCGATTTTTAGTAATCTTTAAATAAACATTTTCGTTTCCACGCTTATTTTTGTATCTCAAGTGTCATGTTCCACGAGCTATCTTGGGATAAGAACTAATATAGTATTTTTTAGCTGATGCAGATGCCATGTTTGTCGAAAAACTAACGGCTATGAAAGCGAACGCTACTAGAACTAGTAATTTGATTATATTTTTGGTTTTCATAAATTCTATCCCGTGATAAGTACGTATTATTCTTTATTCACAAATTCTTCAGCTAACTTTTGAGTTCTAAAGTAACCAGTAACTGTATTATATTTGCGATCATAAAGAACTAAAATTGCGTGTCCTTTAAATGTTGAACGAGAACAAATAAAATTTGGTTTGGCACTTCTCTTAGTGTTCCATGTCTTAGAAAAGTAGAATTTCTTACCACCTTTTCCGATATAATATCCAACATATTTTGGAGTGAACTTAGCCTTTTTATTAACCTTAACGTGTTTAGCGTTAACGTTGTATAGTACTGTTCCATATTGAGTGCCATCACTAAATGCTTGAAGTGATTTATTCTTTTTAAATGCAACTGCTTCGAAGTATTCTCCATTTTTGGTCTTGGTTACCTCATACCAAATTCCTTGCATTGATTTTGGATAACTATCGATGTAGTGAACCTTAGTTGACGCAGTTGCCTTGTTTGTTGAAAAACTAATGGCAACGAATGCGAATGCTACTAATGCTAGTAGCTTGATCATATTTTTAAACCTCATAAATGTATCCCCCGAATATAATTATTACGTTTCGATTATAATTATATTATTAAATTTTAATTTAATCGATGGAAAATCAAAAAGGCAACTAGTCATTACATTAGTTGTCTTTTTAAAATTATTGATATTTTATTCATTTTTGGGCAAATAATTTTACGTAATTTTAAATTTAATTAACACCCTCAAATGTTAGTATTCCCTTGAACAGTGAAAAATAATACAAAAATTAGTCTAACTAATTTCATTGATCAAATAACATTATTTTAGAAGGGAAGTTTGATATGAGAAAGAATAAATTATTTAAATTAACTGCCATTCCTTTTACTATCTTTTTCATCCTAGGTGTATTTAGAAACGTATCCGCACAGGCTTCAAATAAATACAATCATTCGGTTAATGTAAAGCATGTGAAAGTGAAAATTAAAACTAAATATGTATATACTTCTCTTTCTTTAAAGCACAGGAAACGTATCAACAGTAACAAAGTATTTGTTTATTCCAAATACATCCATTTCAACAAAAAACTTAATCATGCTTTATATAAATACGTGTCATCAGGAAAAATACATGGTTGGGTAAACACTAAATATGTAAAAACAATAAAATCTGTAAAGCACAAAGAAACAAAACGTCAGTCTGGAAAACAATATATTCCAAATAAAGAAAATATAAAAAGAGAATTTAAAAAGTTACTAGATCCTTATTTAGTGAAATACGGTAAAAAATATGGAGCAACTACTGGTAAAATGATTGAACCTATTGTTGATAAAAATGGCTATGGCTCTGAATTTGTTGTTACATCTGGAAACGCTGCGAAATCTGATAAAGAAATGGCAAAAATTCTTTTTAACGGACTACTTAATGGAACTCTAATGACTTACCTTGAAGATCATAGTTATGTGAGTGTCATCATAGATCACATTGACATAGACCCTAGCGATGGCACCATTGACGCTAGGTTATATCTAACTTGGTATAGTGATATGAGTATTCAACCTAAGTTCGAAATTCTTAATGGAAAGCCCGTTTATAATTACTAAATAATATTGATTCAGAAAAATAAATTTATTTTTTGGGAGAGATGAAAAAATGTCAAATAGAGTTAGTGAAGAAATATATGATCAAAATAATATTTACTGTACAGAGATGCTAAAAAATAATTTTCTAAGTCATCAATTAATTTCAAAAAGCATATCTGTATATAAAGCCGGTATACAAAAAAGAAATGGTAAATATCCAGTCCGATTAACTGATAGTCATAATAGTAGAGACATTATAATTGACTGGGATAACGGTGAAACTTATGGAATTGATTCATTACCAAATAATTTTTATCAAACATATTCGTTACTTTATAACGAATTGTCATATGAAAATGACACACTTACAATTCGTACAGGTGAATATGATATAGATATTAATGAATAATCATAGCATTTCCCTGTATTATTTTAATTGAATTTATATACAGTTAAACTTATAGTGATATAATTTCAACGAAAGAGGGATTGATAATTATGATCAATAAAAGAATTTTAATTAAATTATTGAGTGGGCTTGCAATAGCATCAACTTTATCGGTTAGTGCCAATGCATCCAGACATAAATCCACTACTAAAAATCCTGTAAAGCCACGAGTATCAAGGGTTACCTATAAATACAACGCAACCAATAAACAACTTCTAATTAAAGGCCAAGCTGAAGGATTCAATAAAATTTCCGTTAAGTATGGACACAAAAAGGCTCGTATATTTAAGGTCGATAAACACTCTGCATTCAATGTAAAATACTACTTTAGAGGATACAGTACTTTTACTGTATATGGAGTAAACCGTAAAGGTAAGATTGTTTCTAACAAATACAAGATTAGTTCAGATAAATATGCCACTGAAAAACCTGTAGTTTATAAAAACACTAGAAACAAAAAGGGAGAAAAAATTTATCTTAGAAATGTCACTCCATCTATTATCAGAGTCTTTAATAAAGGAAAGTTAATTAAAGAATTCGTTTCAGATACAAGTGTAAACACAATTTTTATTAGCCAAAAACAATTAAAAAAGGCTAATTCAATCACAATTAATCAAAAGGCTTTTCATAAGAAAACAAGTATTAGGGTAAAAGTTCCGAAGTTATCAATTGATGAAAATTATGTAATTAACTACTAAGTAGATAGCGAACCAAAAAGGCAACTAGCCATCAAGCTAGTTGCCCTTTTTTTACATATTATTTACTCTGTTTTGTTTAACAATCATATTTTCGCTATTCACCCTGACTTCATTACCGTCGTGGAAGAATTGTCCGGTCATGGTAATCTTGCCACCTAGAATGTAGATTTCAAATACAGTGTTGTCTAAATAGAAGTCAATTGATGAAGCTTCACCCTTGAATGTGCGAATTGAAACGTCTTCACCGACATTTTTACGTTTCAATGTCCATTCTTGGTCACTTTCATCGTATGACAAACGAAGATAGCTATCTTCTGATTCCAAGTTCAAATTGAAGTGTTCATCAAATGGAGCAGCTTCAATGTGTTTTTGTAAATCAGTGTCACTTGCTTCGTCTTCTTCGATTAATTGTTTGAATTCTTGGACTGGTCGTTGGGTCAAGTTGCCGTTTTCAATGTGTAATTCTCTTACCATTGAAAGTTCACCTTCCCAACCTTCTTGATCAGATAGGTATTCGGTATCAGGTAAACCAACCCAGCCAACTGATAGCAAACGACCATCTGGAGAATTCAATACTTGAGTCGCGTAGTAGTCAAAACCTTCATCTAATTGTTTCATTTTAGAAGGATTGATTAACTTCATTGATTCAAAGTCCAAGTCATCCGCTACGATATATGCGTTTGGATGAACGTTGTCATAATGGAATTCGTGTTTATCAGCACCCTGTGGGCAGAAAATCACAACGACCTTGCCATCAACGAAACCAACGTTTGGACATTCGGCCATGTATCCCAAATTGTCAGTCCCTAGGTCTAACTTTTTATATAGTTTCCAGCCGTTTTCAATGTCTTTGGTGCGGTAGGTTAGAATTTCACCAGCATTATCGACGGTTTGGGCACCCAAGAATGCGTAGTAGTAGTCACCGTGTTTGATGACTTGTGGGTCTCTAAAGTGACCGGTAACTCCTTCCGGTTCACTTTCAATCAATGGGTGATCTAGTTTTGAAATATTATTATCGGCATCCATCCACGCACCTAATTGGTAAGGATGTCTGGCCATCTCTTCACCCTCAAAAGTGTTTCCGGTGTACATCAAGAATAGCTTACCGTCGACATTAATGGCACTACCGGAATAACATCCATTACGGTCATAATATATGTCCGGCACCATTGGTTTGTCGATGAACTTCCAGTGGACTAAGTCGTCTGACACCATGTGTTGCCAACTCTTTAAACCGTGCACAGCACCGTATGGGAATGCTTGGTAGAACAAGTGCCATTGATTGTTGAAATATGAAAAACCGTTGGGGTCATTCAACAAACCGGTCTGAGTAGTAATGTGATATCCAGGACGCCAGTGGGATTTAGCAATCTTTGTTGCCAATTTCTTTAACACTTCTGGGTCCCAATCTTTGTATAGTCGACCTAATCGATCGATATTCCAGTACTTTGTATCCATTTTTCTAGCCTCACTTTTTTTGTATTATTGTGTCTAATTGTATCAGGTTTGAAGGATTAATGAAACCGTTTACATAACCTTTATAAAATCTTTAAAAAGCCCGTCATTATAGTTATATATCCATGATAACCAATTTTTCAATTCTTAACCTTTTTTTAACTATTTTTTTCTTGTATTTAGAAAAATCGGGTCCATAATAAAAATTGGGAGCGCATTCAAAAACTAATGCTCCCCAAAGAAAAAGGTTAAAGGAGATTCAACTATGAAATTTGGTAGCATTGAAGCAGGCGGAACAAAATTTGTTTGCGCCGTAGGTAATGAAAACTATGAAATTCTTGACAGTGTGAGAATTCCTACCACCACTCCTGATGAAACATTAAGCAAATGTATTGAATACTTTGAAAAATTCGACGATTTAACAGCCATGAGTATTGCGTCATTTGGTCCCATCGAAGTGCGCACAGACTCACCAAAATATGGTTATATAACAGACACACCAAAACCAAACTGGTCCAACACTAACTTCTTAGGAACAATGAAGAAACACTTCGATATTCCTATTTTCTGGACTACTGATGTTAATGGTTCCGCTTATGGTGAATACATTACATCAATTAGAAATCATAATCCATTACAAACACTGGTATACTATACTTTCGGTACTGGTGTTGGAGCCGGAATTATCAATGAAGGTTCATTCATTGGTTCTCTAGGTCACCCTGAAGCTGGACACATTTATCTAAAACGCCATCCAGACGATTTAGACTTCAAGGGATTATGTCCATACCACCACAGCTGTCTAGAAGGTCTAGCAGCTGGTCCTACTTTTGACGTTCGTTGCGGTAAGAAAGGTAAAGATGTTCCTATGGATGATCCTGTCTGGGACATCATGGCTTACTACATTGCCCAAGCGGTAATGCAAGCCACCCTATTCATTCGTCCACAAAAAGTTATTTTAGGTGGTGGAGTAATTTCAGAACCAGTTATCAAGAAAGTTCGTGAACAATTCAAGAAAATGTTCAACGATTACGTTGATGTTGGTGACTTAGATTACTATATCACCATGCCAGCATGTGAAGACAACGGTTCAGCTACAATCGGTAACTTCGCACTAGCATCAAGACAATACTACAAAGAAAACATCGTTAAGATTGATTAATCGATGGAGGAACATAAAATGAAACGAGTTGAATTAGACACCAAAGGTCTAAAGTCCTTTGTGCAATCAAATGAATTAAAGGAAATCGCCCCAATGGTACAAACCGCCCGTGACTTACTAGTTCATGGAACCGGTGTTGAAGCCAAAATGGGTGACTGGGTAAACCTACCAGAAGAATACGATCCCGTTGAATTCGACCGTATTAAAGACGCTGCCAGAGACATTCAAGAAAACTCTGATGTCCTAGTTGTTATCGGTATCGGTGGTTCATACTTAGGTGCCAAGATGGCATTAGATTTCCTACACGGAAGTTTCTTCAACTTAGAAGGTACTGACAAGCACCCTCAAATCTTCTTCGCAGGAAACACTATTAGCCCTGCTTACACTGCCGACTTACTACGTGTAATCGGTGACCGTGACTTCTCAGTTAACGTGATTTCTAAATCAGGTACCACTACTGAACCAGCAATGGCATTTAGAATCTTCAAGGAAAAGTTAATTGAAAAATACGGTGAAGAAGAAGCTAACAAACGTATTTACGTAACTACTGACGCTAAGAAAGGTGCTTTACACGATGAAGCAATCGATCAAGGCTACACTAGTTTCGTAATCCCTGATGGAATCGGTGGAAGATACTCAGTCCTAACTCCGGTTGGTCTACTTCCAATCGCCGCATCAGGTGCTAACATCGATGATTTAATGGACGGTGCACACGAAGCTCAAGTTGCATTAAAGGACGCTCCTTTATATGAAAACGACTCACTTCTATACGCTGCTTTCCGAAACATCTTGTACCGTAAGGGCTACACTAACGAAATCCTTGAAAGTTACGAACCACATCTTCGTTTCCTAGCCGAATGGTGGAAACAACTTGCGGGTGAAACTGAAGGAAAGAACTACAAGGGTATCTACCCTAGCTCAGCTATCTTCAGTACTGATTTACACTCATTGGGTCAATACATCCAAGAAGGGATGCGTAACCTAATGGAAACAGTTGTTGAAATCAAACAACCTGCTTCAAACCTAGGTATTCCTGCCAACGAAGAAAACTTAGATGGTCTAAAGTACTTGGAGAACACTACAATGGACGAAGTTAACAAGACTGCTAGAGAAGCCGTTGTTATCGCCCACACAAACGGTGGCGTACCAAACATGTTGGTAACCGCTGAAGACAACAGCGAGGCTACTTTAGGTTACTTAATCTACTTCTTCGAATTTGCAATTGCAGTTTCAGGTTACCTAAACGGTATCAACCCATTCAACCAACCAGGCGTTGAAGACTACAAGCAAAACATGTTTGCCCTACTTGGTAAACCAGGATACGCAGAAAGACGTAAGGAAATTCAAGAACAAGATAACGAAAAATTTCACTAAAAAGAGGCGTTGAATATGTTATTAGGAAGTCTCTGTACCACTGATCACAACCAAATGGTTTGTGCCGTTGGTGACGGTAAGTGCAACATCTCAGACTGGATTGTAATTGATTTAACTGAACCTCAAGAAACTTTGAAAAAAGCTATCGACTACTTCAAAGGTTTTGACGATTTAGCAGCTATTGGTATCTCATCATTCGGTCCTTTGGAACTTCGTACTTACTCTTCTCAATACGGTTATATTAAAGAATCCTCCCGCCCTAACTGGCAAAATATCAACCTATTGGGCACATTCAAACATCATTTCAATATTCCAATCTCATTTACAACTGATGTTAACAGTCGTGCCTATGGAGAGTACATTAGCTCGATTCTAAACGATGATCCTATCTTGAGTCTGGCATACATCACAATCAGTGATGGTGTCGGTGTCGGAATTGTAAACGATGGAAAGTTTGTTGGACATATGGGAAGTCCTGAAATTGGTCATATCATTCCCCAAAGAAACGTTAACGACCAAGACTTCAAAGGAACCTGTCCATATCAAGGTGACTGTCTAGAAGGACTTGTATCAACCAAGGCCATCGAAGCCAGGACTCACCAACGCCCACAAGAAATCTCAATGTTTAACCCCCTATGGGATACTGTGGCGTTCTACATTGCACAATCCGTAATTCAAACCACTGTCTTCATTAGACCACAAAAGGTTATCTTAGGTGGTAGTATCTTAAACGAAATAGAATTAGGCAAGATTAAGGAACAATTCAAGAAGCTATTCGATGGCTACCTTGATGTCGGTGATATCGATCAATACATCACACTTCCTAGTCAAGACGCTGACAAGTTATCAATCATTGGTAACCTTGCTTTAGCAAAACAACAATTCTACTCAGAAGACATTAGATAAATAAAAAAGACGCTGACCTGAACCCCTAAAATTGGAAGATGGTTATGCTATTTTCTGGGAGGAATTGATCCGGTATTCAACCGGTGACATTCCTCCCAGTTTTTGTTTTATACGATAATTGTTGTAATAAGATATATAT
>NZ_JAPDKO010000017.1:0-29506 GCF_030398685.1 Apilactobacillus sp. EABW-1NA | reverse complement strand
CAGTTCTTTTTTATTATAGGTATGAGTGTAAAACTGGACGCCAGTGTTGTTTTAATCTTGGCGCATATCTTACATATAACATTTCAGATACTTGTACCCAAGTGTAACCGATAACTACGGCACCAACGGTGTCTGTTGGGAAGTGAGCATTTAGATAAATTCTAGATACCATTACCAATAGGACAAATAGGAACGTTAGTACATATAGTAGTCTTCTGATTAAGTTACTTTGGATATGTGGAAGAATGACAATCCATACAACCGCAATGACGATGAAGATACCTAATACGTGTCCACTTGGGAAACTAAATCCGGTATCAGATGCGCTGTGGAATACTGGACGGTCACGTCTAACAATGTTTTTAACAATGAATCCAATTACGTCAGCACCTGCTAATGTAAAGATTCCCCATAGGGCTTGAAGCTTAAACTTGAATCCCCACATGAAGAATGCCAAAACGAAAATCCAAATGATATCCATCTTTGGACTAGCTAATGTGGTAGCCATGTGCATGATTGTGTCCTTGAATCCGCCAGTAGTTTTTTGGATTTGACCGATAAAGATTGAGTCAAGAAATCTTAGATATCCTGAGTCAATCATTACCGATGCAGTAATAAATAATGATAAAACTAACCCAACGAAAAGTCTGATACCGCGGGTGTAATCCTTATCGATGATCATAATGCATCGATCCTCCTAATCACTTTTTAATGCCATTATACCACAGCTAATGCTATTCTTAAGGGTATTTTCTAATTTTAGAACTTGGAATAGGTGCAATGAAACTAATAATTGTTATAATATTAAGTGATTTATAATTTTAGGAGGAGCTACAAATGATTGAAACAGTCATTCTTATGATTGTCATCGGTGTCCTAGCGGGTATCGGTGGCGCTGTCCTAGGATTGGGTGGTGGAATTATCGTCACCCCTGTCCTAACACTCTTCTTCCATTTAGATATTAAATACGCTATCGGGGCCAGTATCGTTGTGGTTATCGCCACTAGTTCTGGATCAACTATCGCTTATCTAAAAGATGAAGTATTAAACTTACGTGTTGCAATGTTTTTAGAAATTGCCACTACTATTGGTGCACTATCTGGGGCCTTACTTACAGGAATTCTAGAGCCTAAATATCTTTACATACTATTTGGACTATTACTACTATTCTCCGCATTTAACATGGTCAAGAAATTATTGAACAAAAACAAGTCCAATCTAAGCACCAAAGATGATAAATTAGCTGAAAAACTTCGTCTTAACTCAAGTTACTACGATAAGGCTGAAAAGAAACAAATCGACTACAAGGTGGAAAACATCCCCGGTGGTCTATCCGTAATGTTTGGTGCAGGTCTGGCTTCCGGGCTACTAGGAATTGGTTCAGGTGCCTTCAAGGTAATCGCAATGGATACCTTCATGAAGATGCCTTTAAAACCATCAAGTGCAACTAGTAACCTAATGATGGGAGTTACTGCGGCTGCTTCTGCAACAGTGTATTTCTTCAACGGTTCAATCTTGCCACAAGTTGCCGTGCCATTAGCACTAGGAATTCTAGTTGGTGCGACAGTTGGTTCTCGCATCATGCAAGTACTTCCTGCTAGATGGATTCGTATTATCTTCGTCCCTATCATGTTCTACATCGCATGTAGCATGTTATACAAAGGATTCTAGGAGGTTAGATCATGAATACACAACAACCAGCAACTAAAGAAGAAATGAATCGTATCGAATTAGTAATCGGAAAGATTTTACGTGTCGGTGTTGTCATCTCAGCTACCATCATGATTATTGGATTATTACTACTTCTAATCACCGGTAAGTCTGGATATGCTCACGACGCCTTCCCTACTACTTTTAAAGCCATCTTTAGTGGAATTGCGACATTAAAACCATACGCGATTATGATGCTTGGAATCTTTTGTCTAATCCTTACTCCCGTATTACGAGTAATCGTATCAATCTATTCCTTCTACAAGGAAAAAGATATGCTATACGTTTGGATTACCACTTTTGTTCTAATCGTTTTAATCATCAGTTTTTTCTTTGGATAAAACGCAAAATAAAAAGCAACGAGATTATCTCGTTGCTTTTTTTGTTCTCAAATATGTTTTCAATCTTAAGTATAGTTGGTTTAAAAATTCCGCGAATAAAAAACCAGATGCGATTCCACCAGCAATAAAGATAACTTGGATCAAATTGGACTTGGCTAGCGCGTAGTTACCAATTGCTAAACACTTCATAACTTGATAAGCCTGTCCTCCTGGAACTAGTGGCACCAACGCTGGAATATTAAAGATAATGACCGGCATCTTCTTGTAACGCGATGCGAAGATACTCAATATCCCAACAGTGAAGGTTCCTAAAATATCTGCGGTTAAGTATCCGCCCATGTGAACGCTGACGATGTGAAAGACTAACCAGCCAATCAAACTAACGATTCCGGCCATGTTCAATGCTTTTCTGGGTAGATTAATTAATAAACCAAATCCGATGGTGGCAAAATAAACGCACACACTATAAATAATTACGGTTACCAATATAAATCACCCCAAAATCTTAATTGCCATTGCCACACCAAAACCTAGTGCACAGGCACTCATAATCGCTTCAATTCCTCTTGATGGCCCAGAAACCAAATTACCAGACAAGGTATCTCTTACCGCGTTGGTAATCGGTACCCCGGGAACTAGTGGCATCAATCCCCCAATGATTAAATCATCGGCACTCTTTGCGATGCCGGCTCGAATAATCAGAATCGACATAAAGCCGATACAAATAGCCGCTATGAATTCATTTAAGAAACGAATGTCCGTGTAGTGATCGGTCAAACAATAGATGCACCAACCCATCATCCCAACAAATCCGGCTGCCCAAAAATCGGTGTAGTTACTTCTAAATACCACTTCCAGAGTGGAACTAACCATAAACGCACCAATCATTTGAAGCCAGAATGGAAATGGTTTAACATCCTTATCCATTTTCTTTAAACGGCGATAGAATTCACCAAGTGAGATTTTCTTATCAGCGAACTGACGAGAGTAATCATTAACCGTTGATACCTTCTCCAAATCAAACGTTCTTTTATCAATTGCTGTGACCTGTGAACCCATGTCAGGCGTTGCTGACATGATAATTCCAGTCAAAGTAACGTACGCCCTGGCCTCGGTGGCCCCGGCATTTCTTGAAATTCGATCAATGGTATCGGTAACTCTGACCATTTCAGATCCATTTTCAATCATAATCTTTCCAGCAAGTAGACAGGTCTCAACGACTAACTTACTTCTTTGTCTTTCGTTCAACCATCTCACCTCCGTGTCATCTAATGTTTTTCTAATTATAACATTGATTATGATGATAATAAAAAAGACTGAATATTTCAATTCAGTCTTTTAATTAATCAGCATTTCTTATAAATACGTAGTGAGAAGCCTTGTAGCTAATGTCACTTTCTTGATTATCAGTTAGATTTTGGACTGTTACCGGTCCTTCAAATGGTGAATGCTTAATTACCTTAAGCTTGTCGCCAATATCTAATTGAATGTCGCCTAAATATGTTAGTAGGTCGTGATTATCGATGAAACGGTCAACAACGACTGTTTCGCCGTCATCAGCATCATTTAATAGGCGATGGCTATCTTCTTTATAGTGTCCTGACATGTTCGGAATAACTCCTCCATGTGGACAGTGAGATGGGTTCCCCAATTTTTTGTACATTGCTTCTAGCAATCTACCACTGGTAGAATGTTCCAACACTTCAGCTTCTTTATCAACATCTGGAAGTGGATATCCTAGTTCGTTTACTAAAAAACTTTCCCAAATACGGTGTTTTCTAACTAGGACTTCAGCTAACTTGATTCCGTCGTCAGTTAAGGACACTCCAGAGTATGGTTCGTGTTCAACTAATCCTTCATCTAATAGCTTATTAACCATTTCAGTAACTGATCCTGGTGCAATGTCCAAACTAATGGCAATCCTCTTGTTGGATACCTTTTCTTTGGTTCCACCTAGCTCAAAAATAATTTTTAAATAGTCCTCTTTTTTTGGGGTCATTTTTATATCCATGTCTCCTAAATTCAAATCTACTAAAGAGTATCTTACAACTTTATATACTATTTTACCATTTTTATTTCTATTTTTCGGGGAAAATTATATAATTAAGGCGAGATATTAAATATTAATATCTACGATACGAAAGTGAGGCGTTTTTATGGGAGAAAAGTTATTCAGTTTCGATGAGCTTAGCGAACAAGCCAAAGTTACTAGTATCAAGTCATTCAGCGAATTTTACGTTCGTTGTTACAGAAGCCAAAACATGGAGATTTTAAGTCAGGTTCCTGACCAATCGATGTTATGGCAAATCAATCAGGAGGTCTACCGCAACAAGTTCGAATCAGTAGAACATGCTGCCAAGGACACCATCATTTATTGTAGTCATAGCTATGCCAAGTTATTGGGCGAATTAGATATGAAATACTTCGCCAATGGTAATAGCGAAATCACTTGGAACGAGTGGTATGACAGACAATTTGTAGCTGCTCCACACGGGGTATAATTTAAAAGGCCGTTTTTCAAAACAAAAAAGACTCTTTTCGTTTTGAAAAGCGTCTTTTTTTATTTTCTCTATTAATCAATATCGTTTCTGGAATCGAGATATAAATCCTCTTTCTTCCCGCGTTCTACTTCGGCTTGAAGTGTGACGTGTTCGATGCCGTACTTATCATGTAATAGTTTGGCAACTGGATCATAAATCTTTTCAGCCTCGGAAATTAGCATGTCTTGCATGTTAATGTGCGCTGAGAATACGATACTGTTTTCATCTACCGACCAGATGTGAACGTGGTGAACTCCGGTAATTCCTTCAATGTTCATCATGTCCTTTTGAATTGCATAGCAATCAACTGTTGGTGATCCCTGCATCAAAATCTTAACGGTCTTTTTAATGATTGGATATGCTTCAGCTGAAATGTATAGTGCAACGATGATGGTGATGATTGGATCGACTAGCACCCAATCGAATAACTTAATTAAAATCCCACCTAGGATAACACCAATTGAAGCTAAAGTATCACTCAATAAATGTAGATATGTAGCTCGAATGTTTAGATTATGCTTTGAACCACGACTTAATAGTAGTGTGGATACCAAATTAGCAACTGTCGAAACCACAGCAACAATTAGCATTAAGTTTCCGTTAATCTGTTCTGGTTTGAATAGTTTTTGCACCCCTTCAACGATTAGGACAACGGAGATAATCACTAGAAATAGTGAATTTAGAAACGCTGAGATAATCTGAGCTCGCTTGTACCCAAAGGTATTCAATTGATTTTGGGGTCTTTGACTAATTCGGTGCGCATAATAACTACCAACTACTGATGCTGAATCAGCAAAATTGTGAAAAGCATCTGATAATAGTGACAAACTTCCTGAAAAAACTCCCCCTAAAAACTCAACTAGCGTAATTAATGAGTTTAAGATTGTTACCGTAAAGAAACGACGTTGCGACATGGCGTTAACATCGTTATGTTCATGTTCGTGCATGATGCCACCTCCTCCATTCAATTTCATTATACCTTTTGTCAGAATACAAAAAAAGCTGATTTAAAAAAATCAGCTTAGGCAATTAACATTGGTTGTTTAATTACTCTTTCGTATGCGTAGTTCATTACGACATTTGATGAGTCTGTTGCAGAGATTGGAACCACTCTGCCGGTTTCTACAAAGCCAGCTTTCTTGATGACATGTTGCATGCCCAAGTTAAGTGGGTTTGTGTCAATACGAACACTTTGAACGTTGTCCATTTTTTCCACTGCATTGAAGATGCCTTCAAATAACTTTTGAGCCAATCCTCTACCGTGGTGTCTGTTGGAAACTGCAACGCGGTGAATTGATAGGTAAGGGCCGTCAGTCAACCATTGACCATCAAGATTTTCGTAACTAGTGTCTAGTCCGTCAATCACGGCAGCTGTGCCTAAGATTTCACCATCTTCTTCAAGTACAACAGTCCATCCGTTTACGATGTCGTTCATTAATGATTCTGCATTTGGGTAGCCTGTTTGCCATTGGTTCACACCCTGTTTGGCAAGCAATTCCTTCCCTTCGAAAATAATTTGTTCAATTGCGTTAAAATCTTCGATTTGTGCTCTTCTCATTAACATGATCTAAGCCCCCCCCTTTTTGTGTTTGATTTAAATATTTAGCATTTTAGCGACTAGAAAATATTACCACCATTTTTCCAAAAAGCAAAGACTTTTTTACAAAAAAATGGACTTTTATGAAAACTCTCATAAAGCCCATCATGACGTGCCTTGAGAACATGTTAAAAATCGAGAATTTTAGTCCTCAATCATTCTCCAATTTCCTTCAGCTGCTTTGGAAATTTGGTTTAAGAAATGAAGAACTGAGGCTGCTCTTTTTTCATCATGTTCGTTTAAAATATTAAGTCCCTTTCCAGAAACCATTGGTTCTCCTAATGAGAAGTTACCATCTTGTAAGCTACCTTCTGAGAACGCAACGACTGTTTCACCACTTTCGATTTCAGTGATGATGAAGAACATTGAAAAATCATCGTCTTCCTTCATGTATGCAGGCATTGCCCAGATGTTGTCAGCAATTTCTTGCATTTCTTGATCCATGAATTTGTAGTACTTGTGGTTGTCTTGTGTTACTGGCGTTTCTAGCACAAACATCATCTTGTTGAAAACGTCTGCACCTAATTGAATGTTATCTTCCATTATTGATTCTCCTGTTGTTTTAGTTTTTCTTTTAATTTAGTGTTTTCGTCACGCAACTTAGCTAGCTCACTTCTAACTTCACCTAGGATTTGTAGTTGTAATTTTTCAACTTCCAAATCATGAGGTAATTGATTTTGGGTTAAGTGGTCTAGCTTAGCATGGATAATTCTTAGTTCATGTTCTGATTTTAAGTTAACATGAAAATCATTTTCTGAGTGCAAACGGTCACGTTCAGCGGCACGGTTTTGACTCATCATGATGATTGGGGCTTGAATTGCTGAGAAACAACTCAAGAATAGGTTCAATAGAATGTATGGATATGGATCAAAATGAACACCGAATAGTGCCAAACCATTGATGATCATCCAAATGATCAAGATGACGATAAAGATGAAGATAAAGGTCCAACTACCCCCAAATCTAGCAACCGCATCCGATATTTTTTGTCCAAAGGTTAGGCTTTGTTGCAAAGCCTCGTTGACGTCTCTGATTTCATAGTTATCGTTTTGTAGTGCCTTGGTCAACTTACGGTTAATCTTTTGACTTTGTTTTAAGTCGGCATTGATTAATGAGTCAACCCTAGACATTCGATACTTCAATAGATGGTGAGCGCAGATAAAACTGGTGACCTTAGCTCCTGGATAATCGGATTTGACCGCATTGGAAATCGGTTGGGCCAAGTCCCCTAGGTAGAAGCCTTCATCAGAATATAGTTGTGCATCATCGACAATACAATGTACTAATTTGGCTTTTTCAGTCATTATGATCCTCCTTCACCACAGATTTCATATCCGCTGGTAATTCAATTTCAAAAGTGCGAACTTGATTTGCTAATTCATCAATAAACTGTAAGTAGTAAGCATGAAGTGCTTGGCGGTCAATGCCCCTATCAAGTGGTCCCTGATATAATTCATCCCCCAATAGCGGATGACCTAGTGATGTCATGTGAACTCTGATTTGATGGGTCCGACCCGTGTGGAGTTTCAAACGCACCAGTGTGGCATCATCAAACTCTTCGACCTTCCAGTATTCGGTTCTGGCACTTTGACCGTCTTCGATGACCTCTCTTCTGAAGTTGTCACCGACACGGCCGATTGGTTTATCAATCATCCCGTGGTCGTCCAAACCAGTCCCGTCCACAACGGCATAGTACATCTTATCAATCTTGTGTTGGGCCACCTGTTGGTTAGCTAAACTATTGGCTAAACGGTTCTTGGCGACCAAGACGATTCCAGATGTAAAACGATCTAGTCGCGTGATTAGGTGGGGCCTCAAATCAGTACTGCCCTGTTTTTTCAAATATCCCTTGATGCGGTTGACCAACGTATCGACACGGTTAGATGGTCCCGGCACACTGGTTAACCCCGCTGGTTTGTTCACCACCAACCAATTATCATCTTCATAGATGACATCGATTGCTTCATCACTGAATGCAACCTCATTGTCACTTGTTTCCGGTGGAAAGATTACCGTCACTTCATCGCCCACGGCAAGCTTATAATTCAAACCAACTGCGTTACCATTCACTAGAATTGTACCAGTTGATTTAACATCATTATACATCCGATGCGAGACGCCATGGGCACCTAAGAACTTCTTGATACCAGCGTTTTGTTCATCTTGATTTTGCCATGTGAATTGCACAATAATTTCCTCCGAGTTGTATTAATTACCATGTATGTTATATTAACATACTAGAAAAGCAAACTCATATTATTAATGGAAAGAGGATACATATCATATGTTAGATTATAATGAACAAAATAATTGGGAGAATAACTTTGGTCACCTCCAATCACCAATTATGCTATCAACTCATGATAGTCAACATTTTGCTGATTATCTGCCAATTCATGCCAATGAGTTCTACCAATTAAATACAGAAATTGATGACCACACTACCATTCGTTTGACAGGAATGGGCTATGCAACCATATTTAATCGTGACTTTAAGTTCAAACAGGTGCACTTCCATGCTCCAGCAGAACATATCGTCGACGGTAAGGTTAATCCGATGGAAATCCATTTAGTTCATGAAAATGAAATCGGCCAGACCGTTGTGGTGGCATTATTTCCTACCTTAGGCAATGCCAATTCTGAGTTACAAGATATCATCAATAACTTTGAAGAAGGCAATCGCCACAATGTGTCATTAAAACTAACCAACTGGATTTCCAGTCTATCTACTGGTTTTCACTACCAAGGATCACTAACCACCCCACCTTTAACCGAAGGGATTGAATGGTTAGTCATCGATAATTCCAAACTAACGGTGAGTCCAAAGCAAGTCGATTGGTTCATCGCTCAATTTGGTAAAAACAATCGTGATTGCCAACCACTAAACGAAAGAAACGTTCAATATTACAACAAATAAAAAAGAAGCCGTAAATACGGCTTCTTTTTTAGATTTCATCAATTTCGCGTAGTAGCTTTTTGATTTGACCCTTTTGTTCTGCGTTTGGCTTTCCCTCACTAATATTCATGATATCTAATATTTGTTGACCATCATTAATGACGTCTTCTGTCTTAGAATTCATATTCTTTAGATAAGCTGTCATTAGGATGGTTTGTAGATGTTCCATCGCATCCTCATCACCGTTCATCGCACGTTTACCCATACGATGAATCAACATCTTAACATTGCGTAACTTACGCTTATTTTCAACATGTTGGTTGTAGTAAGGAAGAAATAATGCGACTACGACTGATGATGCTTCGGCAATCGCTGCGACCCATTCTGCAATCTCTCCACTGTGCATATGTAAACCTCCTTTATTTATTTTTATCTATCTTATTTGTTTAAATACTTGAAAACTTGTTGACCAGCTTGGCGACCAAAGACAACGGTTTCGGCGATTGAGTTACCACCGATACGGTTGTTACCGTGCAAACCACCAGAAGTTTCTCCCGCCGCAAACAAACCATTGATCACGTCATCGTTGTCGTCTAGTACTTGGGTGAAGTGGTTAATCTTAATTCCACCCATGGTGTAATGAACGGCTGGCGCAATGTGAATGGCCATATAATCTGGATGAGTTAATTGACGGCTCATTCCAGTGGTACGGCCTAGGTCATCCTTGCCATTTTCAACGGATTGGTTCCACTTAGCAATCGTATCTGCCAACGTCTTTTCGTCGGCACCAATCTTTTCTGCTAGTTCTTCGATTGTATCACCGTGAATAACCATTCCCATGGAGTCATAGAACTTCACTGCTTGGGCGTGATTAACGACTTCTTCATCTAAGATTAAATAAGCATGCTTGGTGTCTTGTTGGTTGATTGCGTCGGTCACCTTTTGTCTCGTGTCCAATTCGTTAACGAAACGTTCACCCTTGGTGTTTACCAAGATGGCACCCTCACCACGAATGGCTTCACCAATCAAGAATGCGTGATCGTTATCTTGTTGAACGGTTGGATGGACTTGAATCTTGTCCATATCGACCAATGCAGCCCCAACGTCGGTGGCTAGTTTCAAACCATCCCCGGTTGCTCCTTCTTGGTTTGTGGTACGGTAGTGAGTCAAGTCATCACGGTATTGACCAATTAGTTGCTTGTTGGCACCAAAACCACCAGTAGCTAAAATGACCGCACCGGCAGTGATTGAGTGTTCATTACCATCGGCATCCTTGACTTCGACACCCGAGATGTCGGCACCATTCTTATCAATCTTGGTAACATCGACATTGTTGTAGACTTCGAGACCCATCTTTTCGATGATTTGTAGAAAACTAGTGACTAGATAAGCTCCAATTGGTGCTTGTGAACTTGGGCGGTGAGTACGCTTGGTATTCATCGCACCGGTAATTGTTAAGTCATCTAGTTTGATATCATGTTGGGCTAACCAATCAACGGTTAACGCAGCGTGTTCGGTAAAGTATTTCAATAAATCAACGTTATTTTGTTTGCCACCACCGATATACGTGTCGTCATAGAAGTCTTGGAAACTATCTATCACGTGGTGTTGTAATTGAACGGAAGTTTCGGCAGCATTCATTCCAGAAGAAGCTCTGGTCGAGTTACCACCTAACTTATCCATCTTTTCTAATACGACTGGTTTTAGACCCAGTTCTGCAGCTTGAATTGCACTAATTAATCCTGTGGCACCAGAACCAACGATTGCTACATCGTATTGATCATTTAGTTCTTTGATGTCATTTGGATGAAAAATATATTTAGCCATAACCAAACCTCCTAATGTCATTATTTTAGTACAAAAAAAGCATTGTCCAAAAGACAATGCTTTAATTAGTTAAAAATTATTTAGTAAAATCGATAACCATTCTACCAACAATCTTACCGTTCTTCATTTCGTCGATAACATCGTTGATTTCTGATAGCTTTCTAGTGTGAACGATTGGCTTAACCTTACCTTCAGCACCGAATTGGAAAGTTTCACGTAGGTCTTCTCTAGTACCAACTAGTGAACCTTCAACGTGGATTCCGTTCAATACAGTTTGGGCAATGTTTAGGTCCATATTACCTTTTGGTAGCGCAACGGCAACTAGGTGACCGTCTGGACGTAAAGCATTGATAGCTTGATCAAAGGCGATTGGGTTAACAGCAGTGATAACTGAAACGTGGGCACCACCGTTAGTTTCTTCCTTAACCTTTTCTGATAGGTTTTCTGAACGGTAGTCGATACCCTTCTTAGCACCTAATTCTTCGGCCTTTTCTAGGTTGTTACCACGAGCAACGGCAATAACGTTAGCACCGAATACGTTGTTGGCGAATTGAACACCTAGGTTACCTAAACCACCGGCTCCTACCATTTCAACCCATTGACCTGGCTTAGTGTGACCAACTTTTAGTGCCTTGTACATAGTAACTCCGGCACAAGTTAATGAAGTAGCTTCGATTGGGTCCAAACCTTCTGGAACCTTAACGGCGTACTTAGCATCAACAATTACTTGTTCAGCCATAGCACCGTCAACAGTGAAACCAGCATTCTTAACTTCACGACATAATGTTTCTCTACCACTTAGGCAGTATTCACAGTGACCGCATCCCTTGAAGAACCAAGCGATTGATACACGATCACCAATTTTTAGATTATCTACATCATCGGCAACTTGAATAACTTTACCTACACCTTCGTGACCGATAATACGGCCAGCTTGGTCACCAAAGTCTCCGTTGGCAACGTGTAAGTCGGTGTGGCACAAACCACAGTATTCAACTTGAACTAGAGCTTCACCATTTTCAATTGGGCGAAGTTCAACATCTTTAACATCTACATATCCATCTGAGTTGTCTCTTACTACTGCAGCTTTCATTGATAAAATCTCCTTCATAAATACAAACTTGATATTGTTTTCACATATAATGTAACACCATATTGTCCGATAATAAAGCGAAAAATAATAAATTTTTAATGACATTTTTATCATTTTACTCTAACATTGTGAAAGATATCACTATTCATAAGGGTTCTATCATTTTATAAAGTTTCTATTCTAATTTATTTTTCTGTGGTAACGCTTGAACAAATGCCATCATCAGAATTAATAACCCACCTATTACTTCAACAAAGGTTAGCTTTAGATGTAAAAAAGATACAGATAAAATCGCAGCAGTTAGCGGTTCAAACGAACTTAATGTTCCGGTTACCGCAGGTTCTAAATAATTTAGACTAGCGACATAGAATAAGTATGCAATCATGGTTCCTACGATTGTAATGAAAATCAATTCAAATATTAATGTTGGATTGATGTTTATGTGTGGTGTGTCAATTACGACGATTGGTTGAATAGGTAAGCTACCAAGTAACATTGCCCATCCACAGACTAATCTTGGATCATACTTATTTAAGAGTTTGATGGGAATCAGCGTACAGTTTGCACCCGCGATTCCAGCACAGATACCGAAGAATAATCCCAACTTAGAGATGGTTAATGATCCAAAGTCTCCCTTTGTCGCCAGTAAATATGTACCAACTACGGCTAAAATAATTGAAATAACGTCCAATCTAACAGGCAATTTGCGCCTAGAAATCGAATAATAGATGATAATAAATACAGGGGTAGTAAATTGTAAAACAGTTGCAGTCGCTGCGTTACCAAACCTGACAGCTGATAAGTAGCTGAATTGCGACATCAACATTCCAAAGATGGCAAAACAAATTAATAAGCTTGCCTGACTTTTATCATGCCAAATCGTAAAAATGGAGCCACCAACGGTAATCTTGTATGTCAATAATAGTAGAATTCCTGCTAAAAACATTCTAATACCGACGACCCAAAGAACTGGTACGTGTTGCGTTAAGAACATGTAGTCAGCGACAGTTCCAGATGCTCCCCATGAAATACTACCTACAATTACCAATAAAAGCCCAGTTAATCTTCCCTTACCTGCCATAATTAACCCCCTTAATTTATATTAACGATTACAATACATCTAATCTATCTCTAATGCAATTTTAATTTACATATTGTTACTTTTTTCAAATTAAAGTAAACTAGTTTTAAAGAACAGGAGATCATGAATATGACAAGTAAATATAAACGAATTGTTGTGAAAATCGGGACTAGCTCCATCATCAATTCTGACAACAGTATTAATATGAAAACAATTCACACATTATCATCCGTGTTGAGTCAATTAAATCAAAGCGGCCACGAAGTTATCTTGGTCACTTCCGGAGCCGTTGGTGTCGGTATGAACACCATCGGATTAAAGACGCGTCCTACCGACATCGGTAAACTACAAGCCCTATCCGCGATTGGGCAAAGTGAACTAATGGACTTATACTCCGATAGTTTTAAAGAATCAGGCCAAACCGTGGCGCAACTACTATTAACACGCGACGTGGTTGACTATCCTAAGAGCAGTGAAAATGTACTTAAAACCATTAACACCCTTTTAGATGATAAGGTCATCCCCATCATCAACGAAAACGATGCCGTCTCAGTCGACGAATTCAATCATCAAACCAGCTTTGGTGAAAACGATCAACTAGCCGCCATTGTGACTAACTTTGTCGATGCGGACCTACTTATCATCCTATCAGACATCGACGGATTGTTCGATGCCAACCCGAAGGACAATCCGAACGCAAAACTACTATCATGGGTACCAGAAATTAGCGATGACTTGATGCAAGTTGCCGGTGACCACGGTTCACAATATGGAACCGGTGGCATGCAAACCAAACTAAACGCCGCCAAAACCATCTTGGATAACCACCGTAAGATGGCAATCCTAAATAGTGATGATCCATCAATCATCAACGACTTCATTTCTGGTCGCCCCGTTGGTACCTACTTTGGTGCCGAAGCTATGGAGGGTCGTACAAATGAATAAACAAGAATTAATTCAATTAGGCAAAAGCGCTAAAAAAGCCAGTTTTCAATCAGCTGGCCTATCTACCACTACTAAGAACGATATCTTAAAACAATTCGCCAAGGCAATTGTCGATAAGACCGATGAGATTATCGCTGCCAACCAAAAGGATTTACAAAATCCTCAAATCGAATCCAAGTTCATTGACCGTTTAAAACTAGACAAAAAACGTATTTCAGACATGGCCAACGGATTACTAAAATTGGTCGGACTAGCTGATCCTACCGCTAAAATTGATGGCGGATGGGAAACCGAAGACGGTCTTAGAATCGTCAAACAACGCGTCCCACTTGGTGTCGTCGGTATTATCTATGAAGCCAGACCCAACGTAACAATCGATGCCGCCGGACTTTGTTTTAAATCCGGTAACGCCGTCATACTACGTGGTGGGAAAGAATCAATCAACTCTAACGTCATCTTGGCCGATATCTTACGTGATGTCTTAAAACAAAACGGCTTAGACGCAAACATGATTCAAGTCATCAATGATCCATCCCATGAACTGGCTCAAGAATTCATGGAACTAAACGATTACGTTGATGTTTTAATCCCCCGCGGAAGTGCCCGCTTAATCCAAACCGTTTTAAACAACGCCACTGTTCCAGTGATTGAAACCGGTGCTGGCAACTGCCACATCTACGTTGATAAGGATGCCGACAAACAAATGGCACGAAACATCATCATCAATGGTAAGGTGCAACGCCCTTCCGTATGTAATGCCGCCGAAAAGGTATTAATCCATAAAGATGTCGCAAATAACTACCTACCAGACATCATCAGTGATTTACGAGAACGTGGTGTTGAGGTCCGCGGTGACGAAGCTACTCGTTCAATCGTAAACGACGTCATCCCGGCTACCACAGAGGACTGGGACACAGAATACAATGCCCTAATCATCTCCATTAAGGTAGTTGATTCCAAACAAGCAGCCATTGATCACATCAACGAACATGGAACCCACCACTCCGAAGTAATCGTTTCTAACGACTATGCTGCAGGAGTACAATTCCAACAACAAGTTGATGCCGCCTGTGTTTACGTCAACGCCTCATCTCGTTTCACCGATGGTTTTGAATTTGGTTTTGGTGCCGAAATCGGTATATCGACTCAAAAACTCCACGCCAGAGGCCCAATGGGACTAGAAGCACTAACTTCATACAAATACGTCATTAACGGTGACGGACAAACAAGAAAGTAAATACAAAAAGAGCTCAACAGCAATTGTTGAGCTCTTTTTATTTAGGAACTGATTATTCCCATTCAATTGTCGAAGGTGGCTTACTAGTAATATCGTATACTACACGGTTTACCCCTTCTACTTCGTTTGTGATCTTAGTTGATATTTCTGATAAGACATCCCAAGGAATCTTAGCGAAATCAGCAGTCATTCCATCAATGGAATTAACGGCACGGATAGCGATGGTGTAGTCGTAAGTACGACCGTCACCCATCACACCAACACTTCTAAAACCAGGTAGAATGGTGAAGTATTGCCAAATATCCTTATCTAATCCAGCAGCGGCAATTTCGCGACGTAGGATGTAGTCACTGTTTCTAACAATTTCTAGCTTGTCTTCAGTAACTTCACCGATAACACGAATACCTAGACCAGGACCTGGGAATGGTTGACGCCATACTAAGTAGTCTGGCATCCCCATTTCTTCACCCAAGCGTCTAGTTTCGTCCTTGAATAATGAACGAACTGGTTCGATTAGTTTGAATTGTAGGTCTTCTGGTAGACCACCAACGTTATGGTGAGACTTGATAGTTTCAGCAGTGTTAGTACCACTTTCAATAACGTCAGTGTATAGAGTACCTTGAGCTAAGAAATCAACGTCCTTAAGCTTCAAGGCTTCTTCATTGAAGACTTCGATAAATTCATTACCGATAATCTTTCTCTTTTGTTCAGGATCAGTAACACCGGATAACTTTTCTAAGAAACGTTTGCTTGCATCAACTTGGATGATGTTTAGACCAAACTTACCTTCTAGACTATCCATTACTTCCTTCACTTCGTTCTTACGAAGTAGACCGTGGTCAACAAAGATACAAGTTAGTTGATCACCAATGGCCTTGTTCAATAACACACCGGTTACACTTGAATCTACCCCACCGGATAGACCTAAGATAACCTTTTTGTCGCCAACTTCTTCTCTGATTTGCTTGATTTGTAAGTCAATAAAGTCATTCATTGACCAGTTAGCTTCTGCGCCACAAACGTTAAACACGAAGTTCTTTAGGATGTCAGTACCGTATTTGGTATTTCTAACTTCCGCATGGAATTGAATTCCATAGAACTTTCTAGCGGTATCTTGCATTGCAGTAATTGGGCAACCATCAGCAGTTGCCACATTTTCAAAGCCATCTGGAACCTTACGTACAAGGTCTCCATGACTCATCCAAACTGGTTCTTCCTTAGGCAAATCTTTGAATAGTTCCGCATTATCAGAGGTAATGTCGATGTCAGCGTGACCATATTGTCCATGGTCTTCTCCATCAACTTGTCCTCCACCTAGGTTATATGCCATTAGTTGCATACCATAACAGATACCTAGAATTGGAATATTCATTTCGAAAATTTTAGGATCAACAGTTAAAGCATCTTCTGCGTACACACTGTTAGGACCCCCAGAGAAGATAATCCCTTTAGGGTTAAAAGCCTTGATTTCGTCGATGGTCATATCATGGGGCTTTAGTTCAGAATATACACCAAAATCACGAATACGACGGGTGATTAATTGGTTGTATTGACTTCCGAAGTCAAGCACCAAGATTTTATCAAACGATGATAAATCCATTTCAGCCAAACCATTCACTCTCCAATCATTAAATTGTATTTATCATACATAGAAAAATGAATGGCGTCAAATTAAATCTAATACTTTCTAAACAAAATTTTATCGATACGATGATTGTCTGTTTTGTGAATAATTAAGTCCGCCCTAGTCTTGGTAGGCTTAATATTTTCCAGCAAATTAGGTAAATTAATTTGTTGCCAAACATCCTTGGCAGTCTCGATGGCCTTCTTACGATCCGTATGAGCCATTTCATAGTAGTAGTTAGATGGATTTTGGAATGCGGTATCCATTAGCTCTTCGAAACGTTCAATGTACCATTGTTCAATCAAGTCATCATCGGCATCGATGTAGATTGAGAAGTCGGTAAAGTCGGAAACGTAGATTTGTTGGTTACTTGGTAATTGTAACGTGTTAATCCCTTCGATAATCAAGACATCCGGTTGGTCGATAATATCAAACTTATCTGGAATGATATCGTAAACGTCATGTGAGTAGACCGGTGCTTTGACGTTGTGCTTACCAGACTTCACTTCGTTTAAGAAGTTAATCAATGACTTCATGTCATAACTTTCTGGAAATCCTTTTCTGTCCATGATACCACGACGTTTTAATTCAGCGGAATTATACAAGAATCCATCGGTAGTGATTAATTGGATTTTCTTGTCTTCGAAGTATCTTGATAGCAATACTTCCAATAATCTGGCGGTAGTAGACTTACCAACGGCCACACTTCCGGAAATCCCGATGATAAATGGCACCTTTCTGTCTTGTTTATCCAAAAAGGCGGTCTTAGTCTTTTGCCATTGGTTGAAGTTTTGGGTACATAGGTCCAACAAATGAACAATGGGAATGTAGACGTCGCGCACGTCTTGAATTGAAATTTCATCGTTAAAGGCCTTGATTTGTTTTAGCCCGTCGGTAGTAACGGGAATCGAGCGTAACTTGTATAAGTCCTTCCACTCGTCTTTCTTAAATGCGTAGTAATTGATTGGATCTGACAATTTTACGCCTCCGTTCAAATAAAAGTAGTACGTCCATAATACCACCGAACATCTTAGAAACGACAAAAAAGCGCCTAATCCCTATGGATAGGCGCTTTTATTTGTTACTAATTGCAATTATTGTAAATCATATAAATCGCTAGGTACGACATCAAACAAGTGAGTTGGTTTTCCTTCAGCGATAATTGTTAGTTCATGCATGGCACGAGTACAGATTGTGTAAACCAATTGACGGTCTGCTTCGTCACCAAAATGTTTGTCATCTGCGTCAAACATGACCACAGAGTCAAATTCTAGCCCTTTAGCAAGGTAAGCAGGTATTACTAGGGTTCCAGTAGTCAAACGTTGGTTCTCGGTCTGTATAAGCGTATTTTTTACGTTTCTGTCGTCTAATTGTTCGGATAATAACTTCGCATCAGCCAAAGTTTTGACAATAATGGCTGTTGTATCGTGTTTTTCCTTATCATTATCGATTCTAGCGACTAATTTATCGATAGCAGCATCCCTATTTTCAACCACTTGCATGACCGGTTTGTCACCAACACGCGCGAATGATTCGATTTGGCTACCGCCTTCTAGAATGTGCTTAGTGAAGTCAGTGATTTGTTCAGTTGAACGGTATGACTTAGTAAGTTGCACAACGTTAGTCTTTTCAGGATCAAACATGGTCGATAGTTCTGATAGCAATGTATGACTATTTTCATGAGTGAAGATAGCTTGGTTCAAGTCCCCTAGTAGTGTGAAACGAGCACGTGGGAATGTGAACTTCATAAATGCCATTTGGAATGCGGTGTAGTCTTGGACTTCATCAATGAATAGGTACTTGATATCAGTCTTAGGACGTTTACCTGAGATACGGTCAAATAGGTATAGGTATACTGAAACATCTGACATTGAGATGTGACCGTTCTTCATTTGGTTGATTGAAGCATCAACTGACTTGGTCCAGTCTTCCTTGGTTAGGTCGTACTTGGATAAGTCGATTAGGTTTGGCACGTTTCTTAAGAAGTGCACTAGTTGGTTGTTAACCCCTAGGAAACGACCGTGGACGATTTGTTTTCTAATACGCTTAAAGGCACCGATAACGATGTGTCTTGCTAGGAAGTCGAATTCCTTATCTGCGTTTTCGAATTCGTCTGGATGGGCGTTTTGCACGGCTTGAATTTGTTCTCTACTCAAGTCTTGGACCGCTTGTTCTACCCAAGGCTTCTTCATTTCGACTTTAACACGACGGTTCAAAATCTTAATCAAGCGTTCCTTGGTTGCGTCTAGACGGTTTCTTAGGTTGTAGTTTTCATTGAAGCTGTAGTAGATTTCTGCAATTTGTTCCTTTGAGATAAAGATATCGTCTTGGAACTTCAAGTTCTTGAACTTCATGTCTTCACTGTTCAAGTGGTTAGTGTAGGCAGTTTCAGCCTTGAAGAATTCTAGACTGTTCTTTAGGTTGTTGATGTTTCTTAGTTTCTTGTCTTCTGAATTATCTTCTTCGAAACGTTCTGAAAGAGTTTCAACCTTGAACTTAGGCACACGCAAACTACTGTATTGGTAGTAAGTCATTTGCACCATGTTTTGTTCACCCAATTCAGGCAACACTTGGTTGATGTAATCATTGAACAATTGGTTAGGTGAGAACAATACAACTTGCGCTGAGCTTAGTTTCCCTCTGTATTGGTACAATAGGAAGGCAACACGTTGCAATACCGCAGCGGTCTTACCAGAACCGGCAGCACCTTGTACGAATAACAAGTCTGACTTGGTATCTCTGATAATCTTGTTTTGTTCTCTTTGGATGGTAGTAACGATACTCTTCATCTTGGTATTGGACTTACCATTTAGGTTATCCAATAGCATTTGATCCCCAACTACTTGGTCGGTATCAAAGATGGTTTCAATCTTGCCATCCTTGATTTGGAATTGACGCTTCAAAGTCACGTTAACGGTTTGTTCACCCATTGGTGTGTGGTAGGTCAATTTACCAATTTTACTATCGTAGTAGATACTCGAAATTGGAGCACGCCAGTCATAAATCAAGTAGTGATCTGGGCTATCGGCAAAAGAACCTAAACCGATATAAATAGTTTCTGCCTTGTGTTCGCCTTCTTCTTCGAAGTCTAGACGAGCAAAGTAAGGACGTTCTTGCATCTTAGCAAGTTTGTCGTATTCCTTAGTTGCATGTTTCCAACTATTTTCACGTTCTTCTAGCATTTGTTGTTGTTGACGAATGGAGACTGATGTTTCCATCATTCCAGAATAAGTACTGGTCTTCAAACGCACATCATTATAGAAGTTTTTATTAATATCGTGTTCATCTTTTTCGGCACGATTAATTTTCTTAACGGCTTCAGCTTTGGCAACTTCGACCTTGGCTAAAACATCATTTAAGTGTTTTTGTTCTTGTTCTTTAATTGATTCAGACATTTGAGCTACGCTCCTATCTTAAAATTTGGTTATTAATTTTAGCACATATATGATAGAAAGAAAAGCAAATCGAGGCTTAACCTAATCTTTTCTCTACGCCTGCCATATATGATAAAATGTAGACATACAAATATGTCAGGAGGTTTTTTCTGATGATTAACATTTATCTTGTTCGTCATGGACAAACTTATTTAAATAAATACAACCGTATTCAAGGAATCGCCAACGCCCCTCTTACTGAAAAGGGTATTGCTGATGCCATTGATGCCGGAAAAAGATTAAGCTCAATTACATTCAATCATGCATATTCCAGTGATATGCCACGTGCTTTTGATACTGGAAAATATGTATTGCAACAAAATCCCTCAGATATTGAAGAACCTATTGCAGATAAAGCTTTCCGTGAAGAAAACTTTGGTTACTTTGAAGGAAACGATAGTGAAGCTGCATGGCACCAAATTGGTGGACCAGACGGCATGGACAATTACGCCAAGATGATTAGCAAACTAGGTATGGGTGGCACAGCCGATTTAATCGCTGCCCATGATCCTTACGGTGATGCTGAAAACAATCAAGACTTATTGAATCGTTTCATCCCTGGCTTAAAGAAAGTCATTCAAAACGCTAACGACGGTGACAACATAATGATTGCGGCTCACGGTACCATCATCAGATGGGCTGTTGACCAATTCAAGGATGACACCATCGACGTTTCCGAACCTATCGAAAACGGCAGTGTTTCAAAATTAGTATCAAATGCTGACGCCAGTGAAATCAGCGTTGAATACTACAACAACTTAAGTGAAAACGTCTAATCAACGTAAAAATAACCGTTACTTAATAAAGTAACGGTTATTTTTTTAGCTGTTTAAGCGATCCTTGTACATTTGAATTTCGTCATCGGCAGCACGAACATAATGGTTAGGAGCAATTTCAACTAACTTACGTTGCTTTCCGTCACTTTCAACACTTGCATCGTAATCTACGATCTCACGTTGTCTTTCAAATTCAGGGTCCGGTACCGGAACAGCTGAAAGTAAGCTTCTGGTGTAATCGTGTAATGGATGAGCATATAGTTCATCGGCATCAGCGATTTCTAACATACGACCATAGTGCATAACACCAATACGGTCACTAATGTATTTAACCATTGATAAATCATGGGCAATAAATAGGTATGTTAGCTTACGTTTCTTTTGTAAGTCCTTAAGTAGGTTAACTACTTGGGCTTGGATTGACACGTCCAATGCTGAGATAGGTTCATCGGCGATGATGAACTTAGGTTTAACAGCTAAAGCACGGGCAATTCCAATTCTTTGACGTTGTCCACCAGAGAATTCATGAGGATATCTGTTGGCATGTTCTTTGTTCAAACCAACAGTTTCCAATAATTCTTCGACTTGAGCATCACGATCAGCCTTGTCTTTGGCTAAGTGATTAATGTCGATACCTTCGGCAATAATGTCTTTAACCTTCATACGAGGGTTTAATGATGCGTAAGGATCTTGGAAGATGGTTTGGATATCACTTCTGAATTCTTTTTCATCTTTTTTAGTCTTTAACTTTGAAACATCTTTGCCTTCAAAGATGATTTCGCCACCTGTTGGTTCATACAAATGACTAATTGCACGACCTGTAGTTGTCTTTCCGGAGCCAGATTCACCAACTAGTCCGAAGGTTTCCCCTTCATGGACGTTGAAGGTAATATCATCAACAGCTCTAACTTCGTCTTTACGACCAACGTTAAAGTATTGTTTTAAGTTTTTTACTTCTAAAATTTTTGGTGCATCTTTATCTAACATATTGTCACCACCTATCCTTGTTTAGTCTTTTTAAAGTGTTCTTGACGCTTTACGATGTCAGCTGGTGGAGTCACCTTAGGAGCTCTATCATCTAACAACCATGTTGCTGCGTAGTGAGTGTCAGAAACCTTAAAGAATGGTGGTTGTTCAATTGTGTCAATCTTTAATGCATACTTATTTCTAGCAGCAAATGCATCCCCTACTGGTGGTTCCAATAGGTCAGGAGGAGTACCTGGGATTGATGGTAATACATCTTCGTTGGTATCCAAAGTAGGCATTGATCCTAATAGACCCCAAGTGTATGGGTGCTTTGGATTGTAGAAGATTTCATCAACAGTTCCGTATTCAACGATTTTACCCGCATACATAACTGCAACACGATTAGCCATACCTGCAACTACCCCTAAATCATGGGTAATGAAGATGATTGAAGTGTTAATCTTGGTTTGTAGTTCCTTCATTAATTCCAGAATCTTAGCTTGGATGGTAACGTCCAACGCAGTGGTTGGTTCATCAGCAATTAGGATTTCTGGATAGTTTACTAACGCAATCGCAATCACGATTCTTTGTCTCATCCCACCAGAGAATTGGTATGGATAGTCGTTAATTCGTTCTTCGGCATTAGTAATACCTACAAGTTTTAACATTTCCAAGGCTTTTGCCATTGCTTTTTCTTTGGATAAGCCTTGGTGAATCATTAGTGGTTCAGCAACTTGGCGACCAATCTTCATAGTTGGGTCCAATGAAGTCATTGGATCTTGGAAGATTTCAGCAATCTTGCTACCACGTAATTTACTTAATTCTTTTTCATCTAGTTTTAGAATGTCTTGGCCATCGAATTCGATGCTTCCGTCGACAACGTCAGCGTTGGTTGCGTTCAAACCCATAATGCTTCGAGTAGTTACTGATTTACCAGAACCTGATTCCCCAACGATTGCTAGGGTTTCACCCTTCTTTAAATCAAAACTAATGTCACGAATGGCTTGAACAGTACCCGCGTAAGTTTTGAAATTAATTGATAAATTTCTAACTTCTAGGATGTTTTCCTTGTTTTCCATTCTTGTCACCTACTCTCTTGATTTAGGGTCAAATGCATCTCTTAGACCATCACCTAAAATGTTGAATGCAATCATTAATAATGAAAGAACGATTGCTGGAACCCACATTTGATATGGTAAGAATTGGAATGACTTTTGACCGTTACTAATCAAAGTACCTAATGAAGCAGCTGGAGCTGGAACCCCAATTCCGATAAATGATAGGAATGCTTCGAAGAAGATCGCACTTGGAATAGTGAACATAGTATTAATGATAATCACTGAAGTTAAGTTTGGTAATAAGTGCTTGAAAGCAATCTTAAATGAACTTTCACCCAGTGAACGTGCAGCTAGCACGAATTCTTGACTCTTTAGTTCAAGTGTTTGTGCACGAACCAAACGAGCCATGTTGATCCAACTAGTAAATGCAATCGCAATGATGATTGCAGGAATACCTGGTTTTAATACCAATAGTAGAAGAATCATAACAACTAGGTTAGGAATTGATAGTAGGATTTCGATGACACGTTGCATGAAAGTATCAACCTTTCCACCAATCCAACCTGAGATAATTCCGTAGGCAACCCCAATAGTTAAATCGAAGAAAGTTGCCACAACGGCGATTAATAGTGAAATTCTAGTACCGAATAATGTTCTTGCGAACAAGTCACGACCTAAGTAGTCACTACCTAACCAAAAGTAATGGTTAGCAGCAGCACCAGTATAAGCGTTAACACGTGCTCCACCTTGCACTAAAGTTCCGTTAAATCCAGGAATGTCAATTCCAGGAATACGTGGTGGTAAATTGTTTAAGTTTGGATGAGTTGAAATACTGCTGAATGCAGGAATCAATGCTGATCCAAATGATACGACAAATAAGAAAATCAAAATGTATAGTGAAATCATTGCCGCTTTGTTTTTCTTTAGACGACGCCATGAATCCTTCACAAAAGTAAGAGAAGGAGCCGCAATTTTTTCATTATCTAAATGTGCACCATCTGATAATGGTTCAAAGGCGTCTTTTGGTAGTTGTTTTGCTTTATCTGCCATTTTATTCTCTTCCCCCTGCTACTCTGATTCTTGGATCGATTATTCCGTATACGATGTCGGTGATTAATAATACGACACATAATAGGAAACAATACATAACTGTAAGTCCCATGATTGTTGGGTAATCGTTTGTTAACACTGAGTTAACGAATTGTTCACCAATACCTGGAATTGCAAAAATGTTTTCAACAACTAGTGATCCAGTCATGATGTTTACGGCCAATGGACCGATGATTGTTACCAATGGGATTAAACTATTTCTTAAAGCATGGTGGTAGATGATACCGAACTTGCTTAGACCCTTGGCTCTTGCTAGTTCAATGTAGTCTGAACTTAAAACGTCAACCATTTCAGTACGTACGAAACGTGCTGATTCGGCTAATGGCATTGCTGCCAATGCTAATGTTGGAAGAATTGTGTATGCAAATCCGCTCCAACCGGCAATTGGCAACCAGTTCCACTTCAAAGCAATTACGTATTGTAGTAATACTGAGAAGACGAATGAAGGAATTGAAATTCCTAGAATTGAGATGATAGTAGTTGAAGTATCAACCCATGTGCTCTTCTTGATTGCCCCGACAGCACCAACAATGATACCGGCGATAACACCGACAACCATTGCTTGAGCACCCAATAGAAGTGATGGTCCCATACGACTTGAGATTAGGTATGAAACTGGTTGATCACTGAATTGGAATGATGTTCCAAAGTTACCTTGAACGGCATTCACTAGGTAACTAATGTATTGTTGCCAAACTGGTTTATCCAAGCCGTATTGTTTTAACACCATATAACGTTCAGCTGGAGAAAGTTTAGCTTCGTTAGTCAATGGAGTCCCTGGCATTAACTTCATTAAGAAGAATGTCACAGTGACAACTATGAATAACGTTAATAACAAGTAGAAAATTCGCTTTGCTAAAAACTTAACCATATTATTTTATCCTCACAATCTTTCAGGGAAAATTCCCCTTTATGTACGGAAGAGTTTTAGATTCGACTACATCCATTATAGTAGCTATCTAAAACTCTTCACAATGAAAAAACTAAATTTAATTATTTTTTACTTCTTTGAGATAGTAGCATCTCTAAAGTCGTAAGCTGCACCTGTAGGGAAGAATTGTACTCCACTTACACGAGGCTTGATAACACGTGATTGAACTTGGTGGTATAGAGGAATAATTCCTTGGTCAGCCATTAGTTCTTTTTCAGCATTTACTAGATCGTTCCAACGTTTTGCAGGGTTGTTTGCGTCTACGCCTTCAGCGTTCTTAACATCTGCGTCGAACTTAGCGTTACTCCACTTACCGTTGTTGTATGAACCATCAGTAGTAAATAGTTGTAGGAATGAAATTGGGTCTGGGAAATCAGCACCCCATGCACTAACAACCATGTCGAATTGACCATTTTGTGAACGGTTCAATCTTGACTTGAATGGAATGTTTTGTGTAGATACCTTTAAGCCAGGTAGTTTTTCTAGAGCAGTTTGTAGGAATTCAGTAGTCTTCTTACCTGAATCAGTGTCATCAGATAGGATTGAGTAGTTAACTGACTTCTTACCAACTTCTTTTAGACCCTTAGCCCATAGTTTCTTAGCTTCTGCTAAGTTGTAAGTTACACCAGTCTTAGTACCGGCATCTTCAGTGAAGTCCTTACCGTCACGTTTTGACATACCTGGTGATACGTAACCAACAGCAGAGATTGAACCGTCACCTAAGGTGTTCTTAGTGTATTCGTTACGGTCAATTGCTAATGAGATAGCTTTTCTAATGTTTGCGTTCTTAAAGATAGGATTTTTCTTTTCATTTAATTCGATGTAGAAAGTTGATGCTTGTTTTAATGCGTGGTATTCACTTGAGTTCTTGTACTTACCAACTTGTTGTGCACCAGCTAATTGAACTGAATCAAATTGGCCAGTTTCATATTGGTTTAGTGAAGTGTTAGCATCGTTTTGAGCATTAATCTTAATACCAGCAACCTTGATCTTGCTTGCGTTGTAGTATTCTTTGTTCTTGATTAAGTTCCATGAGTTGTTTGTACCAGTCCATCCTTCAACCTTGAATGGTCCGTTGTATACCATGTCCTTACTTGTAGTACCGTAAGCTGAACCGAACTTCTTAACTGCTGATTCGCTTTGTGGTAAGAATGGTGCCATGGTTACTAAGTACTTGAAGTAATCTTGAGGTTTGTCTAATGTAACTACAACTTTGTAATCACCGTCAGCTTTGATACCTAATGATGAAACAGGTGCCTTACCCTTACCGATTGCATCAGCATTTTTAACATCTGAGAATAGGTATGAGTATTGTGAAGCTGTCTTAGGGTTTACAGTACGTTGCCAACCGTAGACGAAGTCTTTGGCAGTTACAGGCTTACCATCACTCCATTTTGAGTGACGTAAGTTGAATGTATATGTCTTACCGTCTTTTGATACCTTGTAACTTTCGGCTACACCAGGTTTTACCTTGTTGTTAGCAGCATTAAGTAATAGTCCTTCATTACTATTGTTTAATGTACTAAAACTAAGTGTATCAGTTGCCTTTGAAGCATCTAGTGTAGGTAACTGTGAATTTTCTTGCCAGTTAATATATTTACTTGTAGATTCTTTTGAAGAATTACCACAAGCTGCTAGTAGGAATGCTGATGCTGCACCAACAACCCCTAGCTTTACTACGGATTTCATTTTCATTTCCATTACCCCCAATTTCCTTACTAAAAAGTTTTTGTTTAAAAGGATTGAGAAAATAATACCACCATCTCATTATAAAATGCAATACTTTTTCTAATTTAATTCTAATTTAGTTGAATTTTTTTAAATTCAAAAGTAAAGAAAATCTTAAGATATCAAGGTATATGAATGATTTAGATAATCTAATCATTATAAAAGATATGCTCATAATTATATTAAAACTCTCTAATTTTTGTTAGATTTTCTCTTTTTTTATAACCATTCTTATTAATGATACGTAAATGGTATAATGGATAAAAATAACAAGGAGGTATTCATTTGGATACAGAACAACAAACTGCCGTTATCATCGGTTTAAACCTAGACAATGAGCAATTCGAGTACTCAATGACTGAATTAGCTGCCCTAGCTGAAGCTAATAACCTAGAAGTTGTGGCTCGTTTGGTTCAAAAGCTAGATCATCCCGATAAAGCCACATACTTCGGTAAAGGTAAAGTTGAAGAACTAAAGATGACTGTCTTGGATAAAGACGCTGACATGGTCATTGTTAACGATGAACTATCACCTAGCCAAATTAGAAACTTAGAAAAGCAAACTGAAACAAAAATCATCGACCGTACAGGTCTAATCTTGGAAATCTTTGCCAACCGTGCCAGAACTCACGAAGCCAAGCTTCAAGTTCAATTGGCCAAGTTGCAATACCAACTACCCCGTTTGCACACCAGCGCTAGCCAACGACTAGATCAACAAACTGGTAGCGGTGGTGGTGGATTCACCAACCGTGGTTCTGGTGAATCTCAACTGGAATTAAACCGTCGTGTGATTGAAAAGGATATTTCTCACATTAAACAAGAACTAAAGGATATCCAAAAATCAGACTTAACCCAAAGAAAGCAACGTGATGGTAAAAACATCCCTACTGTTGCCCTAGTTGGATACACCAATGCTGGTAAGTCAACCATCATGAACCAACTGGTTAACCGCTACGGTGAAAACCAAGAAAAGCAAGTCATGGTTAAAAACATGTTGTTTGCTACCTTGGATACCAGCGTTAGAAAACTAATTTTCGACGACAACAAAACAATGTTGTTATCTGACACAGTTGGTTTCGTAAGTAAGTTACCTCACCAATTAGTGAAGGCCTTCCGTTCTACTTTGGCTGAAGCCGCTAATGCGGATCTATTGGTCCAAGTTGTCGACGAAGCCGATGAAAATAAGGAACTAATGATGAAGACCACTGAACAAACATTGAAGGAAATTGGGGTTGAAAACATCCCAATGATTACTGTCTTCAATAAGGCCGATATCTTAGACGAACCCCGTCCTCAACGTGCCGGTGATAACCTAATCATGGCCGCCCTTGAAGAAGACTCCATCGATGAATTGGTTCAAATTATTAGAGAAAACAGCTACAAGGATTATGTCACCGAAGAATTTTTAATTCCGTTTGATAAAGGTGACATCGTCAACTACCTAAATACTAAGGCCAACGTGCTTTCAACAGAATATGTTGCCGAAGGAACCAAGGTTAAAGCAGAACTAACCGCAGTTGACAGTCAACGTTTTAAACAATATCTTATTAACAACTAACTTTTTTATAAGGATGTGATGAGGTATCGACAGTCAGCTAACTGCAAGAGCAGCAATCAAAGATAGCATTCCCACCATGTTTGGCTACATCGGAATTGGTCTGGCCTTTGGGATTATCGGGAAGTCCCTTGGCTTTAGCCCCTGGCTAGTGGCCATCTTGTCATTGACCGTTTACGCTGGATCAGCGCAATTCATTTTGGTATCAATGATGGCTTTACACAATCCCATCTTCTCGATTGTGCTAGCAATTTTTCTGGTCAACTCCAGAATGATCCTAATGAGCATTACCACGGCGCCATATTTTAAAAACGATTCAATGTTGAAAAACATCTTAATCGGCTCGTTTTTAACCGACGAGAGTTTTGCGTTGGGTATGAATAAGGTCAACTACACCGATAATCAGTTAACGTTTACCTGGTTCAATACCGCTAACATCGTTTCTTACCTAACTTGGGCCGGTGCTTCATTTGTCGGCGCCATCGCCGGTAGTTTCATTCATAATCCATACGCGATTGGGTTAGACTTTGCCCTTGTCGCAATGTTTATCGGGTTATTATACCTACAAGTGATTGCCAAAAACGGTATGCCATTGAAATTAAAACTACTGATGATTTTAATCACCTTCATCATGGTATTTATTGGATTAATCTTTATTCCAAGCAACCTATTAATCCTACTAGTAACACTAATTACTTGTCTGATTGGAGTGATTATCAAACATGTCTTCTTTTAATTTCGTCCTACTAACCGTGATTGGATGTACGCTGGTTACCTGGTTGTCACGTGTGATGCCGTTCATCCTATTAAAGAAATTCAAACTATCAAAACCAGTTGAAGAGTTTTTAAGTTTCGTCCCCATCGTGATCATGGCAACGTTGTGGTTCTCACAACTGTTCGTCCAACACCTGGGCCACTTACCTTCAATCAACTGGGAAAACCTAATCGCATCAATTCCATCAGTTATTGCTGCCATCATCACCAAGAGTTTATTGGTGGTCGTGATTGTCGGAATTATCTCGTTAGCAATTATTCGATTAATATAAATAAAAAGACCT